>USBM01000170.1 GCA_900552885.1 uncultured Clostridium sp.
ATGAGTAGCGAGAGCGTGCCTGCGATGATATGTTATATTCTTGCAACCGATTCACAACCTAACATTTCGTGCGTCCGCCTTCACTTACGCTGTGCAAGGATGTATGATTTATAGGTCTTCTTGCAGGCGCATTACAAGTGCCGGTACCACTTGTTTCTTACGAGATACAACACCGGGTAGGTGGCATATGTTATCGGTGGGTTCTACATGGAAAGCTTCGCCTGCATATTTTTCTGCATCCGGTCCGAACGCTAGCAGGTCGGAGTATTGTTCTCCGATGTTGGTTAACATAACGTACACAAGCTGGACTGGCATAGATGGCAGAGTTTCTTTCAGGTATTTCTGGAGGCGTTCTGCGACGTTGTCCAGTTCCCGTTGGTTAATGGAGCTGATCTGGCTTACGCCGATACCCATATCTTCTACCTGAAATGCTTTGTAATCCTGATTAAATAATTCCTCTGCGGTCTTATTACGCAGGCTGCTTCCGGCTTCGAACATTTCCATGGCAAATGATTCTAAGTCGATCTCTGCAATCTCGGCTAAAGTCTTTGCGGTATTCTCGTCAAGCGGTGTACAAGTTGGAGAACGAAAGAGCAGTGTATCTGAAAGAATAGCAGCACAGAGTAAGCCTGCCATTTCTTTGCTTAAAGTCTGCTGGTTCTCTATATACATCTGGTAGATGATCGTTGCGGTACAGCCTACCGGCTGGTTCCGGAAATAGACCGGAGAAATGGTTTGTAATGAGCCAAGTCTGTGGTGATCGATAATCTCGCAGATCTCAGCATCTTCAATTCCGGAAATTGCCTGTGATTTCTCGTTATGGTCAACAAGGATGACTTTTTTGCGTCGTAATGCCAGTAAGTTTCGACGGGAGACCATACCATAATAGTGTCCAAAGTCGTCTACGATTGGGAAGTCCCGGTGACGTTTCTTTGACATGATCTCTTTAATGGAATCTACGGTTTCATCTAATTGGAAAGTGATCAGATTATCCTTCTTCATAAAGTAACGGATTGGAATACTCTGGTTGATGAGTCGTGCAACCGTGTATGTATCTAATTTGGTTGTGATGACACTACAGTGCCGTTCTTCTGCTAATTGCAGCACGAGTGGATTCACAGGTGCGTCCAGGCAGAGAATCAGACAGCCGACGCCCATCTCAATACCGAAGATCTGGGTGTCAATCCGGTCACCAACGATCATAAGATCATCCTTAGCTACCATATTTTCAATTAAATGTGGATTGGCAGCACCAATCATGACCTTTCCATTAACAATATGATTCTGACGATTGCAAGATACTAAGGTACCCTCTAATACTTCTACCAGATTGGAATAAGGTGTTCTTGCTTTAGAGATGACATCACTTTCATAGTCATCCATATAAGATTTTGCAATGTCATTAATGGTGATCAGACCTCCGAGTACGTTATCCTTGGCAACAACGGGAAGTGTTACAACATCTAATTCACGCATCATTTTCCAGGCTGATTTGACGGAAATATTGTCTTTTACACCAGGAGTCTTACGGTATTCAATATCCATAACCTGTGTATTTACATCTTCAATCAGATCAGGAACCGGCATGCTGAAATAATTAAGGACAAATGCAGTTTCGTTATTGATCTTGCCTGCCCGCTTTGGAATATATCGACCGGGTTCTGTTTGATTTTTCAGATTGGCATAACAAATCGCAGAACAGATGGAATCTGTATCCGGATTTTTGTGCCCGATTACAATGACAGGAGACTGTTCCATAGTAATGCATCCTTTCTTTATGTATATGGTATCGTTTTCTTGCAGTTTGCTTTTTATGTATATTAAAGAATTTCTTATGAAAATGCAAGTCATTTTCGATATTTTCAGAAAAAACACGAACATGGGCATACGGCATTCACAGATATTGTGGAATGTAATAAGAAAATAGGAGAATTAACAATAGAACAGAACAGTTTTGAAAGTGGAGAATCACGTTAGAAACCGTCCTGTTCAAAGAATACAAATGTTATTTTGTTGGGGTGCCGGCAGTAGATGGTTTTGTGCCGGAAGTGGTATTATTCTCACTGTTACCGGTATTTTGAGGATAAGGGGTGACAATAGCGTCTTTCCCTTTCTGGTAAATGGCACCGTTCGTAGCATCTACATAGAATTCTCCAAAGTAATCTCCGTTTTTGTTATTACTTGTATCATATAGGTGGAAGTGATATCCTTTTGAACCTTCCTGATAATCGTTTAGTTCCTGATCCTCATCTCTTAATTCAAAGTTTGCATCGGAATGATAAGAACTCATTGTATCCAAAAAATAGTCATGTGCATCGTTGTAATTATCAAAGCCGCCATTTCCTACCAGGTCATCTACGGCATTGCTGATACCATCGGCGACATCTTCCACGGCGGTTCCGACATCATCAGCAGCATCTTTTAATACGTTGTTGTCGTTGTTGCCACTTGTAGATCCGTTGCTGCTGTTACCGCAACCGGTTAATGCAAAAGAAAGAACTACAGTGGTTAACATAAGATAAAAATAATTGTGTAATTTTTTCATACTGATCTCCTTTATTTCGTGAATTTTGTTTTGAATAACTGGATCAATTCAAAACTTGTCATTTGTATTATGCGTATCCAGAAAGTTTTTATTCTTGATATTTCATTTTATTTTTGAAATTGCTTTCCGGTATGGTCTAATTCATAATCGGAGATGTATATGAGTTCAGAAAGAGGAATAAAGGAATATCCCTGATGCTCTAAATTAGTTAACATAATATCTATTGCATCTTTTGTATATTTAGAGCCGTTGTGAAGCAGGATGATACTTCCATTTTCCAGATTTTTGTGTTCGCATACCGTGCGAATAATAGCGTCAACTCCATAATCTTTCCAATCCAGACTGTCTACAGACTGATTGATCGCTGCGTAACCTAATGCATGTGCAACCTCCACTACATGGTCATTCCAATCACTATATGGAGCTCGGAACAGGGTCATGTCTTTTCCGGTGATGTTATATACTGCATTATGACAGTCTTGAATCTCCTTTGCCATTTCCTCTTTTGAAAGCTGCGGCATATGTTTGTGATGATTTCCGTGATTCCCGATTTCATGTCCTGCGGTATCAATAGCGCGGATCGCATCGGGATTTTTATCTGCCCATTCTCCGGTTACGAAGAAGGTGGCAGATGCATTATGCTTTTGTAAGATAGCAAGGATTTCATTTAAGTCTTCGGTTCCCCAGGCACTGTCAAAGGTTAGTGCGACAACCGGTTTATCCGTATCTACGCAATAGATGGGTAATTCCTTATGAAACAAGGAGATGGTAGTGGTTGCAGTAGAAGGGACAATGTCATGGTGTATGCCATATAGGAATACCAATACAAGAAGTAATAGAGTAATATATTTCATGTAATGAAAGGAAAATGATGCAGATTCCGGCATAGAAATATCCTGAGGGATTTTTTTTAATGTATGAGGCAGGAAGGAGAATTAGAACTTTGTAGGATGGGATATTTTTAATGCAATTTGGATGAAGGTGTAGTAATATGTAAGTAAATAAGCGGATAAACCTGAAGGAAAAGAGGTGATTGGATGAAGAAGATATGGAATGGATTGCGTTACGGAGATTTTCAGACAAGAAAGAGTATAGGAAGCGTGATCGGGTTTTCTGTTGCCGCTGTCGTCTGCATTGTGATAGCAGGGCTTAGTGGAAGAATCATGTTGTTCGTGATTGCCATGCTTCTTGCAGTGATTGCCATTATCATATCGCAGACATTTACTTTAGAAGATGAGGATTTTGTGGCCGAGGTGAATCATCAAGGTGAGAAAGCATCCGTGCGGGCTGTAATGGCACAGACGAAGTCTGCCGTAACCAGACGAAATGATCACGGAGCAGAAACCGGTCATGCGGAAGATGAGATATCAGAGCATATGACGGACAAACAGAAGGCACGTAAAGAAAAGGAGAATATATACCAGCATTATAATGAGCAGAAATTGAAGCGTGTGAAGAGAAAATATCATGTGAGAAAGGATCACCGGCCCATTCTGATTGATTATTCAAAGTCATATCGGATCAAGGAATGTCCTGCATTTATCTGGAGAGCACATAAGAAGGTGTATCTGCTTTTGATCGAGAAAGAACCAAGGCGGATCTGTATTTCCAGGGATCTGATACGACATATGGGATATCAGCCGGGAGTCCGGGTGGATATGGAAGATGAATATGTAGCATTTCGTAAGGAGAATCTGGTTACGAATGTATTCCGGGAATATCTGCCGGATTACACAGAAAGCAGGAATCGTGATGATCCGTTACGGATGAAGAATCTGTATACGATCTATCCGGATATCTGGTTGACGAACCGATCGGCATATGCGGTGATGGATCTGTTATGTCTTCATTTTATGCCAAGGGATAAGATTACGGAGTCCGAGCAGTTGAATGGCTTCTTCAAACGGATCTATGCAGCCAATATTCTGTATCGGGATCGTGTGTATAGTATTATGGAATATAAGGATAGTATTGAACAAGCTCTTCGTGACATGTGCTATGCGGAAATGCCGGAAAGAGAGTTCAATACCACGTTAGAACAGCTTATCAAAGGGCGTTTGATATCGGATGAATATGCTAATCATTATAGGGAGATCCGAAGAAAATATGTGGGTGATTAGTGTGGTACCATTTTGCAACTGCGGCACTGATAATGATCACATACCCGATGATACTGAGTGTGTCTGGCACCTGTCTTAAAAACAGAAAACCAAGAATAGCAGCGAACAGGATCTGCGAATAATCAAAGACAGAGATCTCACTGGCAGGTGCCTTTGTGTAAGCGGCTGTAATGCTGACCTGCCCGCCTGCTGCCGCACATCCGGCGAGTAGGAGGGTGAGCAGTTGTTTCATTGTCATTGGTGTGTAGTGTAGAAGCAGGGATGGCAGGGTGACAACGCAGGAAAAGCAGGAGAAGAAAAACACGATCACCGGGCCTTTGATGCCATGTGTTCCCAATTTGCGGACATAGGTATATGCAAGGCCTGCACCTACTCCACCGATCAGACCGATGAGAGCAGGAAGAGAGCTTAATTCAAACTTCGGTTTGGCAACAAACAT
>USBM01000171.1 GCA_900552885.1 uncultured Clostridium sp.
CGCGCTAAGCATATTAAGGAGATTGGTACCAAGGCATTTAAGGCTAATGAGGGAAATGTTAAAGTAAAGGTTCCGGCTAAAAAACTTGTCAGATATAAGAAAGTATTTGCAAAGTCTAAAAGGTTTATTGATTTAGTTAAATAAGATAAAACATATGAATCGAGCGGGAGACAACCTGCTCGATTTGTTGTTTTTGAGGAACACGTGGGTAGTATTTTATGTTGTTGGGGCTGGCAGAATCAAAAAAAATGTGATAAAATACCTAAGATTTCCAAATTGATTAGTAGTAATAGCATCGAGGTAGAGAGGCGAATCAGAATGGAGGATGTGAATATGACAAAAGTAAAGGCAGTCATTTTAGCAGCAGGAAAAGGAACCAGAATGAAGTCGGAGTTACCAAAGGTGATTCATACCGCCTTGGGAAAACCAATGGTGAACTATGTAATAGAAGCAGCATTAGGGGCCGGTGTGGCTAGAGAAGATATTTGTCTTGTGGTAGGACATAAGGCAGATCTTGTAAAAGAAACAGTCGGTGACAGCGTGCAGTATGTTTTGCAGGAAGAACAGCTTGGAACAGGCCATGCTGTAAAATGTGCAAGTGAATTTATTGGAACTGAAGGACTTACCATGGTACTTTGCGGCGACACTCCACTGATCACAGGTGATACATTGAAGCAGTTGGTGGAGACACATGTAGCGGAGGAAAATGCAATTACAGTATTAACAGCCATTGTAGATGATCCGACAGGATATGGGCGTATTATTAAAGATAACTGGGGCAAGTTTGTTAAGATTGTGGAACAGAAGGATGCTACATTGGAAGAACAGCGTGTAGATGAGATTAATTCAGGTATGTATATTTTTAATTCAGAGATACTAAGTAAAGCATTGGAAAAATTAAACAATAACAATGTACAGGGCGAGTATTATCTGACTGATACCATTGAGATTGTCAAGTCAGAAGGCTGGGGAGAGGTTGCGACAATGATCGTATCGGATGTAGATGAGATCAAGGGTGTGAATTCTCCGGAGCAATTGCAGGAAGCAGAAGCAATCCTTCGGACCCGACAGAAATAGAAAGTAAAGACAGAAAGGCAATATGGTTTATGAAACTGATTGTTGGATTGGGCAATCCTACTCCGCAGTATGAAAAGACACGGCATAATGTTGGATTTGAAGTGATCGATCATTTAGTAGAAGAGTATGGAATTGCATTAGATACAGCGAAACACAAGGGGTTTTACGGAAAAGGCAGGATAGAAGGACAGCAGGTTATTCTGTTAAAGCCAATGACTTACATGAACTTAAGTGGAGAGAGTGTTGTGCAGGTTGCCAATTATTTTAAGATATTACCGGAAGATATTATTGTAATATATGATGATATCAATCTGGATGTAGGACGGTTGCGGATCCGGGAAAAAGGCAGTGCAGGCGGTCATAATGGGATCAAGAACATTATCTCACAACTTGGAACGGAGGAATTTCCACGGATCCGGGTCGGAGTGGGAATGAAACCGCCACGTATGGATCTTGCGGATTATGTATTGTCCCATTTTGGAAAAGATGAACGGGAACTTATGGAGATGGGATATGAGAAAGCCTGCAAAGCGGCAGCCTTGATGGTGCAGGATGAGATTGCACAGGCTATGAATCAATATAATGGTAAGTAGCAATGCTGTATGCTGCAATGGAATTCGTAGAGTAAGACAAGGACGGAAATGTGATATTGCTATCACATTTCCGTCCTTGTTGCATATCAGGAACAGAGTACAGATCCATGCTCATATGGAAATCCGTATTCAGTTATGAAATCTTATTACCTAGTATATACGGTTGCAACCGGATCCGTTGTACCCAATGTATAGCTGGTAATCTGTGTGTTAGTGGAAAGGTACAGGTAATCGCCAATATATACGCCACGTACGGAATCGGAATCATAGCTGTCATATTCGTTGGCATCATTCAACTTGTAACGGGCGGTTTCCTTAAATCCTGTCCTGTCATCATATGTGTAGGTTGCAAAGTAATAAGAATATTCGTAATTCTTGTCGTTATAAGTGGTGTATACAAATCCAAAAATGTTATCTGTTGTATTGATCATGATAGCTTTATGGTCATATAATGCCGGACTGTACTCGGAATTTTCTATGATATATTTATCCTTTTCTGTTACATGTTCCGGATCGCTGATATCAAACATAGATAACTTGATCCCGAGAAATTCCTGTGTGTCAGGATCGGTTTCTTCTCCAATTCCCAACAAAGTCGTGCTGTCATATGGATGCAGATAATTTGAAAAGCCGGGAATCTTCAATTTGCCAACAATCTTCGGATCTTTTGGATCTGACAGGTCAACAGAGAATAGAGGGTCTGTATTCTCATAGGTTACAAAATATCCCATATCTCCAATAAAACGGGCGGAATAGATCTGCTCTCCCGGGGCAATGCCGGTTAGCTTAGAGACGAGATTCATGTGACTGTCTAAGATGTATAAGGCATTGACGTCTTCGGTTACGGTAGTGTCGGAAGAGGCAGGGTCTTTCAGGGAAATATCCCGTAAAAGGGCAATATTATTCGCAGGAATGGTTGCGACCATCCGGAGATATCCATCTTTCTCACTCAGTGCAAAAGAATCGTAGAAGTAACCGGCAACTGTTGCGGTATTCCCAACATTAAGAGCACCTTTTTTGTAAGAAATCCGGCTGATCTTTGTCTGTGTGACATCATTATATTGTGTACAATATAGATAGATTGCAGAATCACTTACATACGTATCACCGCCGGAACTTGCGAAGGCTTTTGAGTCCGTGAACCGGGTCGGATCTTCTAATGGAAGACTGGTGATCACATAAGTAGACTCTAGGATTACGTCTTTTGGATAGTAGAGATCAGAGCATTCAATGGTCTTACCATCAATAGATGGGATGTAGTTTTCGTAGTCTGTTTCTTTTTCTAAAGAGGTATCGTAGAAGTTACTGATAGTGTATAAATAACCATCGCTGATACGGGAGCTGACATAGTAGCCGGACTGTGATAAGTTACGGATTAATTTTGGTTTGGACTTGTCTTTTAATGTGCAGACCGCAATGTAAGTCTGTGTACGGTTGACATCCTTTTGGTAATTGCTTCTTGTATATACAATGAATAATGTATTGTTTTGAAGATAAAATTCCTGAAAGGTGATCTCATCATCATTAGCAACGGAAAGAATATCGTTAAGTTCCATGTTGTATAGGACATCCATGTTGCCATTATCGGTTTGGGTGATCGATAATTTATAGATGGTGTTATAGTCGGTTGTATCAAGATGTTCCGACATGCGGTATATATAAGTACCGTCGGTCTTGATAATGTCCCCTTCGTCTACATTTTCTTCCTGGGTATTCGTCCTGGAATATCCGTTTGTGGACTGTGTACCGGCTAAGTCCTGTACTGCCGTTTCTTTTGTAGTGTCGCTGGCATAACTTTCTGTGCTGATCATAGAGGCACTGTCTGCAAGGGCAGCAGATTCTGTCATCGGGACATCATCCGTAACAACAGAAGAGATGGAATTGTAATAGGCATCATATGCCTTTTTGATCGTTTTGTAATAATCGGAATAGCTCTTTGGGGAAGCAAGGGCATTCTCGGCTGCAGCTGCGTCCGACTCAAACAAAGCAGTGCTATCGGCTGAAAGCTTGCCGGTTGTGTCGGCACCCCCTTTCTTTGATAAATGCGTATTATAAACACCACCAACTACACAGAGAGCAAGACAGGCAGCAGTCAATCCCCATTTCATATAGCGTTGCTTGTGAGAGGTGTTCGGTGTAGACGGATTGGAAGAAGTACTGTCTTCTTCATTAAAAGGTTCCTTAGTGTGTTTGTAATCCTCTAGCATATTCTTCATGTTCTGAGGAGAAATGCTGTCTGGAATTGGTAAATCGTTTGCTGATTGTTCAATCTGATTCAGAAAATCCTGTTCTTTCATGCAAAATCCTCCTTTAAATATTGCGCCATTTTGGTAAGGGCACGGCTTTTGGTGGAACGGATGGTTCCATCGGTACTGTTGAGTATTCTGGCGGTCTCGCGACTGTTATAGCCGCCGAATACGATCAGGGATATAATGGTTTTCTCTGTATCATTCAAGACGGTATATGCATTACGGATATCTAACGTGTCTGCATAAGGATGGTCTTCCCTGATCAGGTCGTTGTCTGTTATATCTGTCTGAAGATGTTCCCGGTTAGCAGCATACACAGCCATTTGCCGTTTGCATTTGGTTGTGAGAATCCGGAAGATCCATGCCTTGAATTTGTCAGGATGTTTTAGGTTCGCTATTCCGGTAAATGCATCTAAGACCGTTTCACTGAGCACATCTTCGGCATCCTGTCGATTGCCTAGCATATAATAGGCGAATCGATACATATCCTTATAATAGAGTTCGTATAACTTGCAGAAAGAATCGGTGTTTCCGTTTTTTGCAAGCAATACATGAGCTTTCATCTCCTCCTGGTTCAATGAATTGTCACCTCCTGTATTGTGTCTTATTGGAAAAAGACCATTTTTGAGTTCACTCGTATATATAGTGTCAAAATTGATGGAAAGTGTTGCAGGAAAATGCAAAATAAAAAATGTCAGAGTTTTTTTAGATGGTCTAATTTGTTGAGGATCATTTTGCCGCTGATAGAATTGGTGTCGGGAATGGCTTCGTACAACCGGTTAAATGCGGTAAGATTCCCCTTTTCTTTGTAATACCGGCCAAGCAGTTCATAGATTCCGGAAATATCCGTGCCGGTTGAGAGGCAGTAAGTTAGAAGATCGACAGCCTCGACAGGGTATTCTTCATAGATTGCCTGTGCATATAAGAACAGATAACGCATATATTGGCTGTAGTTCTGATCACACATAGACAGGATATCAAGATTGGCAGGTCCGTATTTTTCTTTTAGTTCAGTATTGGTAACGCCAGTGAGATTAAGCATTGATTTTCCGGCATAAGTTAGAATTTCTTTCTTATAATTGTCAATTTGCGATTGCTTTTTTGCGTCATTTAAGGTAATATCAAAGGGAAACGATTCAGTCGGT
>USBM01000172.1 GCA_900552885.1 uncultured Clostridium sp.
GTGCGTTTTCGTAAACTTGCAGAGGACCATACTTAATATATGCAATTCTTTCTATGAAAGAAATCACAACTTACTTAATGTACCATATAGCCCATGAAATTGCAAGGCTTTTTTGAAAATATCGTTCAAGATTATATTTGTTTCTAATGATCTGCCTACTGATCCAGTTCCCGGCGTTTCTTCCGCACTTCCGCCAACTCTTTTTCGTACTTTTCTTTGTTCTCTATGTATTCCTTACGTTTCTCAGCAACCGGAACCAATCCATGCGTAAATGCGTAATCCTCCACAATTGGCTTATTCTGTTCTACCAGATAAGCAAGAATGGGCTGCTTGCATTTATGTTCTAAATACAAAATGGCAATAATACTTACGATCACACATATAATACTTGATATCGTAAACGCAACACCCTGTAATGCATTCTGTATCACCACGATCAGAACGAATATAATAGCTGCAAATATGAGCATCTTCTTTGCGGAATCAAACTGCTGGTCAATCTTTGTGATCTCCCTGTTATACCGTTCGATCGTATTATCTACATGCGAGATCAAATGCTTCAGATATTCTTCCTCTTTGCGGTAATATTCATCCAATTCCTGTATATCATTAACCCATCCATCCTCTTCCTTCAGACTGAACTTACTATCATTCTGTTTCTTAGGATCGCTATCATACAGAATTCCATGCTTTCGAAGCACATCCTCCTGCTGTTGTCTCTTCTGAATCAGTTCTTTCCTGGTTTCATTTAATTTCTGAAGTTCCTTCTCGCAAACCGCAATCCGGGACTCTAATGCCTGTATCTTCTTCTCCGTCCGTATCGTATCATTCTGAAACGTGTCAATATCGAAACGCTCCGCAATTCCTCTCATACGCTCCGGTTTCCAGCTATAGGAAAGCATAAACAGCATCTTACATTCTCTTGTAATCAGCTTCCATTCTCCATAAAGCACAAAAGGTGTCGCAAAAATAAAAAAAGAAGTCATGCATATATACAGGAATACGGCCAATGCGATAATATAAAACAAACGTAACACCACTTCATGCTTGACCAGACCTTTTCGTTTTTTGATGTAATCATAATGAAACCGCGTATTATTCAGTTCTAATTCCAGTGCTTCCTTATCATTCTTACATTGATAGATCTGCTCTGCCAAACGTACATATTCCGGCTTGTCGTAACCATAACCACCTATCTCCATAAATTGCTCTCCCCTTTCCGAAATATATTTCTGCAATTGTCATCCCCATCTATGGAATCCATACTCCTGATTCTACGAATTTGCCTGCTGGCTCTTCTCCCACAGATCCGGCCGACGTTCCTTCGTACGAGCAATCGACTGCTCCCTTCTCCATGCTTCAATATTCTTATGATGCCCGCTCAATAACACATCCGGCACTCTCTCGCCCATAAATTCCTCCGGTCTTGTATATTGCGGATATTCTAACAGATTCTCATGAAATGTCTCAAATTCCGCACTGACATCATTATGAAGTACTCCCGGAACCATACGTGACACAGCATCTATCACAACCATGGCAGGTAATTCCCCACCGGTCAGAACATAATCCCCTATCGATATGTTATCTGTTACGATACGCTCTAATACACGCTCATCAATACCTTCATAATGTCCGCAGAGCAATACCAGATCTTCTTCCTGTGCCAATTCACGTGCGATCGTCTGATCAAATACCTTTCCCTGTGGTGTCATATATACCACCCGGAGCTGTCTTCCTTTGTCCGTTGCAGAATCTTTCCTTGTCTCATCTCTGTTAAAAGAGGTGTCATCTAACTTCTTACGCTGTTCAATCTGTTCTTTTACTGCCTCATATGCACGATACACCGGACCCGGCTGCATGACCATTCCGGCTCCTCCCCCATATGGGTAATCATCCACCTGACCATGCTTATTCTGTGCATAATCCCTTATATTGATCGCATCTACTGATATGGTTCCCTTCTTCATTGCCCGTCCGGTGATAGAGGTTCCTAATCCATCCATTACCATCTCTGGAAATAATGTCAATATATGAAAATGCATCTTATTCCTCCATCCCTTTCATCATACGAACAACCATCCTGCCTGTCGGAATATCAATCTTCATGATACACTCTTTGATTGCCGGAAATAACCATTCCTTCTTCTCCTGACCCGTAACAACATAGACATCATTTGCTCCGGTTGGAATGATCTCAGTCAAGGTTCCTAACGCCGTACCATCTTCCTTCTCTACATGCAATCCGATGAGATCTGTCATGAAATACTCATCCTCCTCCAATGCAACTGCATGTTCCCGGTCAACGAATAACTTGCACTGTCTGTATTTCTCTACATCATTGATATTATCAATTCCATCAAATTTCAATATAACCATATTCTTAAAAAACTTAACACCCTGTACTTTGACCGGCTGCATCTCGTTCTTATATTCCACATAACATTCCTTCAACTGCTTAAATCTTGCATTATCATCTGTTGTCGGAAATACCTTTACTTCACCCCGAACACCATGTGTCGAAGTGATCACTCCAACCTGTAATAAATCTTCCATTTCATATCCTTTCTTATCCGGCCTGATACCCGGACTTTATCTGTTTTCTCCCGACATATTCCAAACTCATCCGATTTCAGATCCGAAAAAATGGAAGGATGATCACACATACTTGTGTGACAACCCTTCCATGTGACGTGATACCACTACTTGATATCAACAATTACCTTCTTATCACCCTTTGAAGCAGCCGCTTTCACAACTGTACGGATAGACTTTGCAATTCTACCCTGCTTACCGATTACTTTACCCATATCTTCCTGGGCAACTTTAAGTTCAATATAAATGGCGTCATCTTTAGAGGTCTCGATTACCTCAACATCCTCCGGGTGATCAACTAGGGACTTTGCTATTATTTCTACCAATTCTTTCATCTACGAACAACCTCCCAAGTCCTACTTCTCAATACCAGCCTGCTTTAAAAGCTTAGCAACTGTATCTGTTGGCTGAGCACCGTTAGCTAACCACTTCTTTGCTAATTCTTCGTCAATCTTAACTACGCTTGGCTCCTGATTAGGATCGTAAGTACCGATTTCTTCGATGAATCTACCATCTCTTGGAGAACGTGCATCTGCTACAATTACTCTATAGAAAGGATGTCTCTTATATCCCATTCTCTTTAATCTCATCTTAACTGCCATTGTCTTGTTTCACCTCCTTCATATTCTGTACATACATGTACTGCTATAACTTATATGTCTAAACCATATTGGTTTGTACATCCATTAGAATCCAAACGGCATCCGGAATCGTCTGCCACGCTTGCCGCCCATCATACCGGACATCTGTTTCATCATCTTCTTCATCTGGTCAAACTGTTTGATCAGGCGGTTCACTTCACTGATATCCACACCGGCGCCTGCCGCAATCCTGCGTTTACGGCTTGGATTGATAATTGCCGGATTCGACCGTTCTTCCTTTGTCATTGACAAAATGATCGCTTTCGGCCGGTTCATCTGCTTCTCATCAATCTCTACATTCTTAAGCTGATTGCCCATTCCCGGAATCATAGAAAGCATATCCTGCATACTTCCCATCTTCTCCATCTGAGCCAAACTATCTAAAAAGTCATTGAAATCAAAAGATGCTTTCTTCATCTTCTGTTCCATTTCTCTTGCTTTCTCTTCATCCATGGCATTCTGTGCCTTCTCAATCAGGGATTCGACATCTCCCATACCAAGAATACGGCTTGCCATTCTTGACGGATAGAACTGCTCTAAGTCAGATAACTTCTCGCCCATACCTACATAATAGATCGGCTTACCGGTTACTGCCCGGATAGAAAGTGCCGCACCACCACGGGTGTCGCCATCTAACTTCGTAAGGATCACACCATCAATTCCTATCTGATCATTAAAGCTTGTTGCCACATTCACCGCATCCTGACCGGTCATGGCATCCACGGTTAAGATTGTATAAGTAACCGCTACGTTATTCTTAATCTCCTGTAACTCCTCCATCATGAATTCATCAACATGAAGACGACCGGCGGTATCCAAGAATACGATCTGAATGTTATTCTTCGCTGCATGTTCTACTGCAGCTTTGGCTATATCTACCGGTGAGTTCTGTGTTCCCATCGTAAATACCGGAACGCCCTGTTTCTCACCGTTAATCTCTAACTGTTTAATTGCAGCCGGACGATACACATCACAGGCGGTCAGCAAACACTTCTTACCGCGTTCCTTGTACTTACCTGCTAACTTTGCAACTGTAGTTGTCTTACCTGCACCCTGAAGACCACACATCATGATCACAGTTACTTCATTCGAAGGAAGGAGCTTAATCTCTTCTGTCTCAGAGCCCATCAGTTTATCCATCTCTTCCTTCACGATCTTAATGACCATCTGTCCCGGATTCAAACCTTTCAGAACATCTTCACCAACAGCACGTTCACTGACAGCATTGATGAACTGTTTCACTACTTTGAAGTTAACATCCGCCTCTAATAGTGCACGCTTAACTTCTTTCATTGCCTCTTTGACATCCGCTTCCGTCAAAGAGCCCTTACTTCTTAACTTCTTAAATGCATTCTGTAATTTATCTGATAAACTTTCAAATGCCATACATTACCTCCGGACAGAACCTGCTGTCTATATCAATAACTTTCATAAATCGCTTTGGATATCTCTTCAATCTGATTGATCTTCTTCTGAAGATCCGGACTCTGTGTCATCCCTTTCAGATCCGTTGCCAATTCATGTATCTTACTTACCCGCTCCTTCGTATCAAGAAACTTCTCGACTAACAAAAGCTTACTCTCATATTCTTCTAAGATCTTATCACATCGCTTCACAAGATCATAGACACCCTGACGGCTGATTCCCTCGTCTCTTGCCACTTCGGAATAAGACAGATCATTCAATACAATATCAGAATAGACCGACTTCTGATGCTCCGTTAAAAGCTCACCATAAAAATCATACAACAATGCTTGCCTGACGATCTTTTCCATCTGTTTCCTTCCTTGTAAAGTAAATTCTCTTTACATC
>USBM01000173.1 GCA_900552885.1 uncultured Clostridium sp.
GGTTATACGGTACACAGCGCATGTACATAAAAAGTAGATCCCGGCTTTGGGTGGTCTGTCATGATTGCAAGCAGGTACGTGGAGCACGCCAGCACTTTGCGACGTAATAATGTGCATAACGAACAAAAGCGGATATGGATTAAGAAATGTATATGTATCGCTTATATATACACTTTCGAATCCATATCCGCTTTTTATGTGAGTTAGCATATTATCAGGAGTATTAGTGTCTGCTGCGTGCGAGTCGTAATGCGAATGTGCCTGCGGCAACATGACACCACCCAAAAGCCGGGTTCACAGCCCAAAACATGTGCGTCCGTCTTCACTTACGCTGTGCAAGGGTTATAGATATTGGGGCATGTGTGTAAGCACAAAATCTGCAATGCCCATGCAGCATGTAAAGCCAAGTGTAAGGAACATCAAAACAATTGACCATCCATCATACTGAAATTGAACGGTGCTGCTGCGTGCGTTGGCAACCAGAATCTCAATCCCAAGCAGGATGAGGGCAACTGGCCAGAAGTCTAGAATGATCGTGTAGTTAAGACCTGGCACAAATAGCTGAAGAAGTAGTACAATGCCTAATATAATTAGAATACATCCAAAGGTAGTTGTTCCCACTTTATGCGTTTTCATCTTGATCTGCCTCCTTTTGTGGTGAGGCTGCCGGTTCTTTTGCTGCAGCTTCAGACTTTGAGTTGTTTTTGGTAGATGTTACATCTGCGTTCTGTGGTGCATTCGAGTGAAGAGTTTCTTTTGAGGAAGTAGAAGTTTCTTCTGATTCTAAGGCTTCGTACTTGCCGCGGATTAAGTGGATGCCGAATACAATCAGGAAGACAGACAGTATGACAGCCGGAATTTGGCGTGCCATGTCGACCAATAGATAGTATTCGTCTACACCGAGAATCTGATATAACCAATTACTACCCACGTTGCATAGGGATACAACACCGATGAAGATTAGAAGAATGGCAATTGCATTACGATAGCGCTTCAGAAATAGCTCCTTGTTCTGAATCAGACCATCAACTGGCAGAATTAATTTATCTTCTATATTATGGAATTCTTCTTCGGAAAGTGATTTTAAGTTATGGGTGTTGAAGAAGCTATAGAACCAGATGATTGGCAACAGGAAGATGATCGCATTAAAGGAGAAGAAAGATGCGATGGCAATACACCCCCAGAATAATATCATAAGGCTTAAGCCCATTTTGCGAAAACCCATGTAGAGTTCTCCTGCACCGGGTATTAAAGATGCGATAAATAATAAAAATCCTTTTTTCTGTTTTGTCATAGTGAAAACCTCCGTTATATGTTCGATATTTCGTATTCGTTTCTTCATTATTGGTGACTTGGATCAGAAGTGTCCTTTGTTGAGGAATCCCTTGGTGAAGAGGATTCGTTCTTTTGAGGAGTCTTGGATCCTATTGTCATAATCTGTTTTGAGATGTTTTGAAACCATCCAGTGATTGTAACACTGTTGTTTGAAAAATGTTCCGTGATTACATTCGTTATATCAAGCTGTGCCTGCGTATCTGCCTTGGGTTCTGGTGTGACAACCGACTGGCTGAAGGATGCTGCAAACAACAATAGAAGAGAAGCAGCAACGGCAACAGTAACACGGCAGCTATATAGGAATAATTCCATTCGCTTTGAAAAGCGTCTCGGGGTGGCTGCAATCTGCATATCTGGTTGTGCGACACGTGTCAGAATCTGATCTTTCAGATAGGCTGGCATCCGGTTGGCATTCGCATCGGGTGTTTCATCTCGTTCATAAGCACGCATAAGATGCTCTTCTTTCATATGGTGTTCTAACTGATTGGCTTTCTGAATCGAACGTTCGTCTAGTGGATGTTCATCGGAAGCCATATCTTTTAATAATTGTAGAAATTCAGAATCCGTCATGTTGCCCTCCTTTCTGAACTGGGTAATAGTTCCTTTTGTAATAATTTCTTAAGCATGGCTTTGGCACGATAAATCTGTGTCTGTATCGTGTTAACATTACTGCCTGTCTGCGTTGCAATCTCTGCCGCAGTTCGTTCCTCATAAAAATGCATTCTGGCGACTTCGTTATATGGTGACTTTAATTGCTTACAGGCGGCAAGTAATTGCTGCATTGTCTCTTGCTCAAGATAAGAATCCTCAATCTTTGAAGATTCGTCAGCCTGATCTAGATAAGTATCTTCTGTTGGAAGAAGACGCCGTCCGGAATTCTTCAGATAGTCCAGACATTTGCGGGAAGCAATCTTACAGATCCAGGCTTTCTCATATGTATGGTCAAACTGGTTTAAATTCCGGTAAGCAGACAGGAACGTTTCCTGGGTCAGATCTTCTGCATCAAAGGGATTCTGGCAGGTCTTATAACAGATGGAATATACCAGATTGCCGTATTGGTTGAGCAGGTACTCAAAATATTCAGTTTCTGTGATATGATCGCCTCCCTTCTTTGCGCTTACACCTATTATAACGACAGAGGAAAGAAAATGTCTTCAAAAAAATTCTTAAAATGTAATGTAATTTTAGAAATATGATTCTGAGAGGATCATTTATAGAACAAACAGGATAAATATTGTCACCAATATTTCATAAAAAGTCATTATAAAGAATTGAAGAATGGCAGGAATTGTCTTATAATACATATAAGTATGTCCGATAGGACCATTTCAGGAGGAAAGTTATGATTAACACATTAGTAGAGAAGATTTCAACGTTGAATGCACCTGTGGTAGTAGGATTAGATCCGATGCTTGGTTATGTACCGGAGCATGTACAGAAAAAGGCATTTGAGAAATATGGAGAGACATTAGAGGGAGCCGCAGAGGCAATCTGGCAGTTTAATAAAGCGATTGTAGATGCAACTTATGATCTGATTCCGGCAGTAAAGCCACAGATTGCAATGTATGAACAGTTTGGGGTACCGGGACTTGCTGCATTTGCTAAGACTTGTGAATATTGCAAGTCGAAGGGACTGGTTGTGATCGGAGATATTAAACGTGGAGATATCGGTTCTACTTCTGGAGCTTACGCAACCGGACATCTTGGTAAAGTAACAGTTGGAAGCAAGCGGTATTCCGGATTTTCTGAGGATTTTGTAACGGTGAATCCATACTTGGGAAGTGACGGAGTGAAGCCATTTATTGATGTATGTAAAGAGGAGAACAAGGGAATCTTTGTGTTGGTTAAGACTTCGAATCCGTCTTCCGGTGAATTCCAGGATCAGTTAGTGGATGGAACACCATTATATGAATTAGTTGCCCGTAAGGTGAATGAATGGGGCGAAGAATGTATGGGCGATGTATATAGCAATGTAGGATGCGTCATCGGCGCAACTTATCCGGAGATGGGTAAGACACTTCGTAAACTGATGCCAAAGACTTATATCTTAGTGCCGGGATATGGTGCACAGGGTGGAAAGGCAGAAGATCTGGTACATTACTTTAATGCCGATGGATTAGGTGCAATTGTGAATTCTTCGAGAGGAATCATTGCGGCATATAAGCAGGAGAAGTATGCGAAGTTTGGAGCAGAGAACTTTGCGGATGCATCCCGTCAGGCGGTGATTGATATGGTAGAAGATATTACAGGAGCAATTGCAAAAGCAAAGTAAGATTGCATAATCCGGATATGTAAGATAGAAGAACAATGGTGATTTTCCATAAGAAAATATACCAATAAGAATGATTAGGAGTGAACGAAATGAGTGCAGTGAAATTAACAGCAAAAGTGCGCAGTCAGAAGAAGTTGGCGAGCGATATTTACAGTCTTGTTTTGTATGTGCCGGAGATTGCAGATCAGGCGAAAGCCGGACAGTTTGTATCGTTGTATAGCAAGGATGGGGCGAACTTGTTACCACGTCCGATCAGTCTGTGTGAGATCGATCATGAAGAGGGAACAATTCGTCTGGTATATCGTGTTGTAGGTAAAGGAACGGAAGAATTCTCTAAGTTGGAAGAAGGCGATAGTATAGAGGTTATGGGACCGCTTGGTAATGGATTTACTTTGAAAGACAAGCGTGCTATTCTGATTGGCGGAGGTATTGGAATTCCACCAATGCTGGAACTTGCGAAGGAGTTAGATTGTGAGAAGAATATCGTATTGGGATTTCGGGATGAGACTTTTTTATTAGAGGATTTGGAACCAAGAGGAGAGATCTATATTGCGAGTGAGGATGGCAAGACCGGTGTACAGGGCAATGTCTTAGATGCAATCCGTGAATATGAGATTAAAGGTGATATTATATATGCCTGCGGACCGACTCCGATGTTACGTGCGATCAAGGAGTATGCGTTTGCCAATCATATGGAAGCACAACTTTCTTTAGAAGAGAAGATGGCATGCGGAATTGGTGCCTGTCTTGCCTGTGTGTGCAAGTCAACTGAGGTAGATGATCACAGTCATGTAAAGAATAAGAGAATATGCAAGGATGGTCCCGTATTTGATGCAGGGGAGGTGGAGTTCTAATGAATCTTTCCGTTAATATTGCAGGAGTAGAATTTAAGAATCCGGTAACAGTGGCGTCTGGAACGTTCGGCTCCGGTGCAGAGTATCATGAATTTGTCGATTTGAATAAGTTGGGAGCTGTTACTACGAAAGGGGTAGCAAATGTGCCTTGGCCGGGTAATCCAACCCCACGTATTGCCGAGACGTATGGTGGTATGATGAATGCAGTCGGACTTCAGAATCCGGGAATTGATGTGTTATGTGGAAGAGATATTCCATTTCTTAAGCAGTTCGATACGAAGATCATTGTGAATGTATGCGGTAAGTCAGAACAGGATTATGTAGAGGTTGTGGAGCGTCTTGGAGACGAAGATGTTGATCTGTTAGAGATCAATGTGTCATGTCCGAATGTCAAAGAGGGGGGGATTGCATTTGGTCAGGATCCGGAAGCCTTAGAGCAGATCACAAAGGCAGTCAAGGCAAAAGCAAAACAGCCAGATAGAAGCGGCAATCCTTGCAGCCGCAGCGCTTGCAGCAGATGGTAGGAATGACGTATCGCTCCCTGCCCATGCG
>USBM01000174.1 GCA_900552885.1 uncultured Clostridium sp.
CCCCAACTCCGCCCACGAATAAAAGCATTGGGATTCCTAATAATATAACCCATATCGCCACCACCAGTTTCACATAAAATCCAGTGTCCGGACGCGCTTTAATAGCGTATTCTACATAATTATCACTGCTCAACATAACAAACCTCCATATAGAAAGAGTGGGTAAGCATAGCCTCTTTCCAAACAAACCTATACTTACCCCTCGTACATCTTAATCTTCTATTATTTGCTTAGATATTCATCAATTGCTTTTGCTGCTTTCTTACCGGCACCCATTGCAAGAATAACCGTTGCCGCACCGGTAACAGTATCACCACCTGCGTATACCCCATCTTTACTTGTCTTCATTGTATCTTCTTCTACAATGATTCCGCCCCACTTCTGTGTATCCAATCCCGGCGTTGTCTGACGGATCAACGGATTCGGGCTCTGTCCAATCGCAATCACAACCGTATCTACATCAATCACATAGTTAGACCCCTCTACAGGAACCGGCGAACGTCTTCCTGATGCATCCGGCTCGCCTAACTCCTGTTTCACTACTTCAATACCGGTTACCCATCCATCTTCTCCATGAATCGCACAAGGGTTGTTCAACAACTTGAAGATAATACCTTCTTCTTTTGCATGATGTACTTCTTCTTTTCTTGCAGGAAGTTCCTCTTCAGAACGTCTATACACAATATATACTTCTTCTGCGCCAAGACGTTTTGCCGTTCTTGCCGCATCCATCGCTACATTACCAGCTCCTACAACTGCGACCTTCTTACCAACCTTAATCGGAGTTGGAGTATCCGGGAACTTATATGCTTTCATAAGATTCACTCTGGTTAAAAATTCATTGGCAGAATATACGCCAAGTAAATTCTCTCCCGGAATATTCAAAAATCTCGGAAGCCCCGCACCAGATCCAACAAATACGGCACCATATCCCTGCTCCATGAGTTCATCAATTGTAACAGAACGTCCAACAATTACGTTTGTCTCAATATCTACACCAAGCTTCTCAACTGTCTCAATCTCTTTGGCAACCAAATCTTTTGGAAGACGGAACTCCGGAATACCATAGCTTAACACACCACCGGCTTTATGTAATGCTTCAAATACGGTAACATCATAGCCCTTCTTGATCAACTCGCCCGCACAGGTAATACCTGACGGACCTGAGCCAACAACTGCTACACGCTTGCCATTTTTCTCAATCTTTGCTTCCGTCGGTTTTGCATTTGCCATATGATAATCTGCTACAAAACGCTCCAAACGGCCAATTGCAACCGGTTCCCCCTTAATACCTCTTACACACTTACCTTCACACTGGTTCTCCTGTGGGCAGACACGTCCGCAAATTGCAGGAAGTGCATTCTCACTTGTAATGATCTCATATGCTGCGTCAAAATCCCCTTCTGCAACCTTCTCAATAAATCCAGGAATCGGTACATTAACCGGACATCCTGTCATACATGGCTTATGCTTACAATTCAGACATCTTCTTGCTTCTTCCATTGCCATCTCTTTGGTATAGCCCAATGCAACCTCTGAAAAATTCTTATTGCGGACATTTGGCTCCTGTTCCGGCATAGCCACTTTTGTCATACTCATATTCTTATCCATTCCACTTATCTCCTTCTATCTGTAATCGTTACCTTTTTAGTTTGCTAAATGCATACGACACTCATGTTCTTCTTCCTTAAACATGCCCTGACGCTTCATACACTCATCAAAATCAACTAAAAATCCATCAAAATCCGGTCCGTCTACGCAGGCAAACTTCGTCTCGTCACCAATAGTAACACGACATCCACCACACATTCCGGTTCCGTCGATCATAATCGGATTCAAAGATACAGCAGTTGGAATATTCAGCGGTTTGGTAACCTTAACCACATTCTTCATCATGATCAGTGGGCCAATTGCAATTACCTCATCAATCTTCTCACCCTTATCAATCAGCTCCTGCAAAACAGTAGTAACGAATCCCTTCGTTCCAAGACTTCCATCATCCGTTGCAATATATACATGATCACAGAATTCTTCAAATTTCTCTTTTAAGATAACGAATTCCGCAGAACGTCCACCGATAATAACATCTACTTTAACGCCCATCTCATGAAGCTTACGCAACTGAGGATAAAGAGGTGCCGAACCAACACCACCCGCAACACCAACGACATGCTCACACTTGTGTAACGGAGCAGGATGTCCCAACGGACCAACAAAATCCTGTACATATTCTCCTACTTTCTTCTTTGAAAGCAGTTCTGTCGAATATCCTACTACCTGATAAATAATCGTTACTGTCTTCTTCTCTCTGTCATAATCCGCAATTGTAAGAGGGACTCTCTCTCCATCTTCATCTACACGAATAATAATAAACTGTCCAGCCTCACATTTGTTTGCAACAAACAGTGCCTCAATCTCCATCAACTCAACTGCACTGTTGAGGGTTTCCTTACTTACAATCTTGTACATTTCGATACCTCTTTCCTATTGTTTTACATATGCGTTATATATTATACTCGTTTTACAGCAAGAAGAAAAGCATTTTTTCATCATATCATAAAAGTTTCTTCTTCAAAACAAACCAATTTATCCTCTGTAAACAAAATGCCACTTGCAACTCTTTCTCACCTCTACAAGATTACAAAACAAAAAGAGGTCGTCTCCAATACACAATCGCGTACAGGAAACAACCTCTCATCTTATCTATCATGAGTATAACTCATGATCTTAAATGTAGTCCGTTCATAGACTTCGCTAAGTGTCACCTATGCATTAACAACTTTACCAAAGTCAGCCTTCAATGATGCACCACCAATTAATCCGCCATCAATATCCGGCTTAGCAAGTAACTCTGCTGCGTTGCCAGCATTCATAGATCCACCATACTGAATACGAACAGCCTCAGCAGTTGCCTCATCATAGATCTCAGCAATCAGATCACGGATACCTTTACATACTTCCTGAGCCTGGTCAGAAGTAGCAGTCTTACCTGTACCGATTGCCCAGATTGGCTCATAAGCGATTACCATTGTCTTAACCTGGTCAGCTGTAATTCCAGCTAAATCAGACTTAATCTGAAGACGGATCCAATCCATAGTTACACCAAGTTCTCTCTGCTCAAGGCTCTCACCACAGCAAAGAATCGGAGTAATACCAGCCTCAAATGCCTTCTTTACTTTCTTATTCAAAAGAACATCATCCTCTTTAAAGTAATCACGACGCTCTGAATGACCGATAATAACATACTTAACACCTGCATCTACTAACATAGCAGCAGAAATCTCGCCTGTATAAGCACCGCTCTCCTCAAAGTACATATTCTCAGCACCAACAGATACATTCGTTCCCTTTGTAGCCTCTACAACAGGTACAATATCAATTGCCGGTACACAATATACTACATCTACATCATCATTCTTAACTAAATCTTTTAATTCATTAACTAAAGCAACTGCCTCGCTAGGAGTCTTGTTCATTTTCCAGTTACCTGCAATAATTTTCTTTCTTGCCATTGTCTTTTCCTTCCTACACACATATTAATAAGCTCAATCTGCGCCTCTGGCTTGGCTGTAAGTTCTTACTTGATCGACTGGCGTAAGCTTCAGCCTGCGTCTCCGACTTGACTTCAGCAACTTCGTCGATGTAAGTTCGAACTAAGCTCAATCTGCGCCTCTGGCTTGATTTCACAGTCTTACTTGATCGACTGCAGTAGACTTCAACCTTCGTCTTCGACTCGGTTTCAGTAACTTTGTCGATGTAAGTTCGAACTAAGCTCAATCTGCGCCTTCGGCTTGATTTCGCTAAGGTCTTACTTATCGTCAGCAGCAGCTACACCTGGAAGCTCCTTACCCTCTAAGAATTCAAGGGAAGCTCCACCACCTGTAGAGATATGAGTCATCTTATCACCAAAACCTAACTGGTTACAAGCAGCAGCAGAATCACCACCGCCGATGATTGTTGTAGCTCCCTCTAAATCAGCCATAGCCTGAGCAACAGCGATAGTACCTTTCGCAAAGTTAGGCATCTCGAAACATCCCATAGGTCCGTTCCATACTACAGTCTTAGCACCCTTGATTGCATCTGCAAATAACGCAGCAGTCTTAGGTCCGATATCAAGACCTTCCATATCAGCAGGAATCTCACCACGACCTACCACCTTAAAGTTTGCATCATTAGAGAAGTCATCAGCAACAACAGTATCAATCGGAATTAATAACTTAACACCTTTCTCCTCTGCCTTCTTCTCCATCTTCAGTGCATAATCCTCATAGTCAGCCTCTAATAAAGACTTACCGGTCTCCTCACCATGTGCTGCCATGAATGTGTAAGCCATACCACCACCGATGATCAATGTATCAACCTTATCCAATAAGTTCTCGATAACAGAGATCTTAGAAGAAACCTTAGCACCACCAAGAATTGCTACGAATGGTCTCTCTGGATTGTTAACCGCATTGCCTAAGAAGTCAATCTCCTTCTGCATTAAGTAACCAACTACACAATCACCCTTAACGAATTCCGTTACACCTACATTAGAACAATGTGCTCTATGAGCTGTACCGAATGCATCGTTAACATATACATCACACAAAGAAGCTAATTCTTTAGAGAAAGCCTCTCCATTCTTTGTCTCTTCCGGTCTGAAACGTGTATTTTCTAAAAGAATTACGTCGCCATCATTCATAGCTTCTACAGCAGCCTTCGCATTTGGTCCAACAACTTCCGGATCTGCTGCAAACTTAACTTCCTGTCCTAATAACTCTGTCAAACGAGCTGCAACAGGTGCAAGTGTCTTAGTCTGCTTGTCCTCTTCTGTCTTAACCTTACCCAAATGAGAGCAAAGAATAATCTTACCTCCATCTGCAATCAACTTCTTGATAGTTGGAAGCGCTGCTACTAAACGGTTCTCATCTGTGATCTTACCGTCAATCAATGGTACATTAAAGTCACAACGAACTAAAACTTTTTTACCTTTTACATTGATATCA
>USBM01000175.1 GCA_900552885.1 uncultured Clostridium sp.
GCTTGAATGTGGTAACAATAAGTTAACGCAATTAGATGTAAGTAAAAATACAGCATTATGGGCTCTTGGCTGTAGTAACAATAGCTTAACGCAATTAGATGTAAGCAAAAATACAGTATTAGATGTGCTTGAATGTAATGATAATAAGTTAACGCGATTAGTAAGTAAGAATACAGCATTAAGTACGTTTAAATGTAGTAACAATAACCTAACCGAATTAGATGTAAGCAAAAATACAGCATTATATAAGTTTGACTGTAGCGGCAATAACTTAACACAATTAGATGTAAGCAAAAATACAGCATTATGTTGGCTATTCTGTGGTAACAATAACATAACTGAATTAGATGTAAGTAATAATAATCAATTATGCTATTTATCTTGTGACTATAATGTACAAGTAACGGGATGTCCTCAAAACATTATCTATCATAGTTCTTCGACATCTCTGAATCAACTAAACGAAGAATCACAGCCAATCACTGATGACTTTTCTGATTTTGAGATGAAGGAAGTATATAAAACGGACAATCCAATATCTGCAAAAACAGTGCAACAGGTGACAAAAGCAGATGATACACATATGTCATATATCGGATTGTATCCAAACACGATCTACAATCTGTATGTATGTAAACAGGCTCCGGTATCGATTCCGTTTACAGAAGTATTTACGGAGCATAATCTACTGTATATCAATCAGTATGAATCAGATTCGGACGGAAATCTCAGTATTGATTATGTACCAATGCAGGAGGCTGCCGGGGCGGTAGAAATATTAGTTGCGGAGAAGAGAATTAATATCACCGATGATGCCAGAGTTTGTATGGCGGATATCAAGTATGATGGAGAGACACATTCTCCATTGATTGAATATTATTTTTCTGATTCGTTATTAAACGAGGGGATAGATTATGAAATAGAGGGAGATTACGAAGCTAAAGAGCCAGGTACATACACAATTATAATCCGAGGAATTGGTCAATACACTGGAACTTTAGAATTGCAGTACAAAATTATAGATACAACACCTGTTGCGGCAAAACCAACTCCCGTGAGGGATTTAAAAGCAGTTCCTGTTTCGAAAAATGAGGTGAAATTAACTTGGACGGCAACAGAGAAAGATGTAAAGTATCTAATATATACAAAAAAACATGGCAAATATGAATATTGTGGAACAACGTCTTCAACAAGCTATACGGATACAGAGGCATTGTGTGATGACTTTGGTTATTATTGGGTATATCCGTGTAGAACGGATGAAAATGGAGAGGATATCATAGGCGATTGTCCACAATATGTATGTGCGAAAGGTGTTTATGAGGAAATTACGGAGGAAAAAACAGCAAATGTTACAATTTCTTACCGGACCAACGTCCAGTCCTTTGGATGGCAGAACCCAGTTACAAATGGTGTGATGAGTGGAACAACCGGAAAGGCAAAGCGCCTGGAAGGTATTGAGATTTCAGTCAGTGGCAATAAAAATCTGGGTATTCAATATGCTACACATTGTCAGACATATGGCTGGTTGCCTTGGTCTGCAAACGGAGAGATGAGTGGAACAACCGGAGAAGCAAAGCGTCTTGAGGCAATCGAGATACGACTTACTGGTGCAGATAAGGATAAGTATGATGTATATTATCGTGTACATGCACAGTCGTATGGCTGGCTTGGCTGGGCGAAGAACGGAGAACCATCCGGAACGGCAGGTTATGCAAAACGTCTGGAGGGAATTCAGATCGTAGTTGTAAAGAAGACGGAAGCTGCACCGGGACTTGATTATGCAGGCGTGAATGCATCCAAGGGCGTGCATGATTCCCGTGCGTATATTGCAAAGACAAACGGAACGATCACGATTCCGGGATCTGCGGATAGTACAAACATCATGTACAAGACACATGTCCAGAGCTTTGGCTGGCAAAACTGGGTATTGAATGGCACGATGAGTGGAACAAGCGGAAAAGCAAAACGGCTGGAGGGAATCAACATCAAGCTTTCGAATGCAGCGTATGCAGGTGGAATCCAGTATCAGACGCATATCCAGAAAAATGGATGGGAGCAGAAGTGGAAGAAGGATGGAGAGATGAGTGGAACCTCAGGAGAGGCAAAACGTCTTGAAGCGATTCGAATCAAGCTCTACGGCGAGATGGCAAACCGCTTTGATGTATATTATCGTGTACATGCACAGTCTTACGGCTGGCTTGGCTGGGCGAAGAACGGAGAAGAATCCGGAACTGCCGGATATGCAAAGCGTCTCGAAGGCATCCAGATTGTTTTGGTACCGAAGGGAAGCGCGGCACCGGCGAACAACTATAAGAATATTCAGTCTGTGAATACAAAGGCTTATATCAAGAAGTAATAATCATATAATTGAAGAATAAAAAATGTGGAAGGTGTACTTTAATAGCGAAGTACGCCTTTCGTTTTTAACGTTATTAAACATATAAATAAAAATATTTTTGCCCGTAAACTCGCATAATTACTCACTTTTTCTAAATGTTCCAAACTTACGCTTTACATTTTCAGAAGTTGTATGCTATGGTTTATGATCGGAGGCGGGAGCATGGGAAACTGGTTTGAGAATATGGAGCCAATGAACATACAGGAAGAACGTGTGAAGACGAAGAAGACGGAGGAATCCTCCCTTGCGAAAAGCATATATAAGTGATATAAATAGGAAAGAGTGAAGCGTAGGATGGAGGAAGAAAGAGCATGAATTATATCAAAGAATTGCGTGATGGAGAGATGGTATCGGAAATCTATCTCTGTAAGAATAAAGTGGTAGCAAAGACAAAGGCTGGAAAGACATATTACTCTTTGCAGCTTCAGGATAAGACCGGAACGGTCGATGCAAAGATCTGGGAGCTTTCGAATGCGATTGCGCATTTCGAGCCGATGGACTATATTCGTGTTGACGCACAGGTAACGAGCTTTAACGGAGCATTGCAGTTAAATGTCAAGCGTGTGCGCGTGGCGGATGAAGGCGAATACAATGTGACAGATTATATGCCATGTTCAACGAAAGATATTGATACGATGTATCAGGAATTACTGGGACTGATTCAGGGTGTAAAAAATCAGTATTTACATAAACTATTGGAAATGTTCTTTGTTGAGGACAAGGAATTTGCAGAGAAGTTCAAGAAGCATTCCGCAGCCAAGTCCATTCATCATGGATTTATAGGCGGTCTGCTGGAACATTCTTTATCGGTTGCAAAATTATGTGAATATATTGCAGCGAATTATCCGGTTGTCAATCATGATTTACTTGTGACGGCAGCGATTTGTCACGACATCGGTAAGGTCGATGAGATTTCCGATTTTCCACAGAACGATTACACCGACGAGGGACAGTTAGTCGGACATATTGTGATGGGTACGATGATGATTGCGGATAAGGTGCGTGAGATTCCAGGATTTCCACCGAAGCTTGCAAATGAGCTGAAGCACTGCATCCTGGCACATCACGGGGAACTGGAATATGGTTCACCGAAGAAACCAGCATTGATCGAGGCGATGGCACTCGCACATGCCGATAATATGGATGCGAAGTTGCAGACATTTACCGAGATTATCCGGGAGAATGAAGACAAGACGGAATGGCTTGGATTTAACCGTATGTTTGAAAGTAATGTGAGATTGACAGGTGAGAAGAATGAGTAGTGAAGTAAGAAAAGCAATGACGATATTATATAAAGTGCATAACGGATTGTATGTGAATCTGACAAATCGTTGTCCGTGTGCGTGCACGTTCTGCGAACGACAGACCCGTGATCATGTGTCAGAGGTAAATGATGCGCCTTTGTGGCTGGAACATGAGCCGAGTGTGGAAGAAGTGATTGCAGAGTTTGAGAAAACGGATGTTGCGCCGTATGAAGAAATTGTATTCTGTGGATTTGGTGAGCCGACGGAACGGCTGGATGCACTGCTTGAGATCGCAAAATATCTGAAAGCACATTATGATAAGCCAATCCGTATCAATACAAACGGTCTCGGAGATCTGATCTGGAACGAAGATATCACACCGAAGCTTGCAGGTCTGATCGACACAATCTCTATCAGTCTTAACACACCGGATGCCAAGCGGTATCAGGAGATTGTGCGGAGTAAATTCGGGGACGGTTCCTTTGAGGCGATGCTGAAGTTCGCAAAGGATGCGAAAAGGTATGTGCCGAAGGTGGTATTAAGTACCGTGGAGACGACGATCACGAGAGAAGAAGAGGCAAAATGTCAGGCAATCTGTGACGAACTGGGCGTTACCTATCGGATTCGCCCATTTCATTAATAAATTCGCGGACAGATTGTTAACAATCCATGGTAAATGACCGATAATATAAACAGAGATGGGGGTTCCATCTCCAAAAGCACAAGGAAGTGCGTATGATTCTAAGGAAGGAGCAAAAGAACATGGGAATGACAGTAAATGCAATGGCAGGTATGCAGGCTGCAAGTGAAACCGTTTCTGATTATAGTGTAACTGCAAAGGCTGCGGAGACATCCGAGAAGAAGGCTTCTGCAGAGACAGAGAAAGATGCGGTTTACGAGAAGAGCGCGCAGGAAAGTGCCAAGGCACCATATTCCATCAACAAGATGAGCAAGGAAGACCGCGCAGCTTTGGTAAAGCAGCTCAAAGCGGATCAGGAAAGCAGACAGAACAGTCTTACAAATCTTGTATCCCAGATGCTTGGTAAGCAGGCTGGTATGTATGGAATTGCAAACGGAGACGATTCCATCTGGAAGATCTTTGCAAACGGAAATTTCACTGTGGATGCAGCAACGAAAGCACAGGCACAGGAAGATATCTCCGACGATGGATATTGGGGCGTGAAGCAGACCTCGCAGAGATTGTTTGATTTTGCAAGTGCTCTCGCCGGTGACGATGAGGACAAGATGCGCGAAATGCAGAAAGAAAAGAAAAAAGGCTTTAAACAGGCAACTGCTGCATGGGGCAAAGA
>USBM01000176.1 GCA_900552885.1 uncultured Clostridium sp.
CTGGTCAAAATTATGACCGGAAAAGGGCAGAAACTGGAAAATTATGCATTTTTGGTCATAATTATAGACAAGAGAAAATTAAGCGATTATAATAGCAAAAAATCATAAAGGAGGGTATAAATGATAAACGCAGTCTGTTATGTTTTCATATCAATATTGCTGATAAGAGCAGTGTATACGGATGTACTATGGGGCAGGATTGAAAACTGGGTAGTGGGAATTGGAATGGTTGGTGGTATGACATATATTGTTGTGACAAAAGGATCAATGGATATGTGGGATGCCGGAAAGCATGTGTTCCTGTTAGGGCTTATGATGTATGTTCTGTACCGGATCGGAGGACTTGGGGCAGGAGATGTTAAGCTGATGCTCATGGCAGGAATGTGGATGCCGCAATATGGTTTCCGGATGGCGGCGGGAGCATTTTTCATAGGTGCAGGGATTGCATGTGGGAGAATGATGATCCGCCGGATTCAGAAACAAAGGGTATATATCCGTGGCGAGACGATTCCGTTTGCTGTTCCGATCGCATGCAGCTTTGCAGGATGTTTAATGTCAGGAGGAAGGATATGATTCGAATTGGTGTTATGGATGAAGAAGAAGGATATGTCAGCAAATTAACGGCATATCTGAATCGCGTCAATAAGGGAACCATGCAGTGCTGTGCATTTACAAAGAAAGAGGGGATATTAACAGGATTGAAGGATCACAGATGGGATGTGTTAGCAGCAACTGACAGAGCGTTCGTAGAAGAAATGTTAGAAGAAGATGACAGTGTCTGTGGCATCTGGCTGACAGGACAGGAGCATGCATTGGTGGATGGGATATACTGCATATATCGATATCAGAGTGGGGCATCTATTGCAGAGGAATTGAATCGTATTCTGCATCGGGAAGGGTTGTATAGATCCGGTAATTGCAAGGTGGTTGCAGTCTATTCGCCGGTCGGCAGGTGCGGTAAGACAATGATGCTGCTTGACTATGTCAGGAATCAGCCGGAACGGCAGTGGTTGTATATCGGTATGGAGGATTATGGCGAGGTAGATAAAGAGCCGGGCGACGAACTGCTGTATTACATAAAAGAGCGTCGCACGGAGAAAGTGATCGAGAAGATAGAGCAATCGGATGGCGTGATGGCTTCTCCGTTTTCTCCGTTTGACAGCAAGACGGTCAATCGGGAGGACGCGGTGTGGCTCATGGAAGTATTGAAGCAACAGACAAAATATCAGGGCGTATGGCTGGATATTGGCACAGGGATATTGCAACAGATCGAAGTGCTCACGGTGTTTGATAAAGTCATTGTGCCATATCTGTCTGAGAAGACAGCACTTAAGAAAAAGGAACATTTTATTGAGCTTGTGAAAGCGTATGGATTAGAGGAATGGTTGGAACAGGTTCATTTTCTTGATATGCAGGATGCGAACCGGTTGTCATCCATCGTGGAATAAGGAGGTGGAGTATGAATCAGGTGATCTGGCAGGAGAAAGAGCAATTACGGCGTGAGTTATACCTGCAATTTAATCAATGTGGAGAATTAAGTGATGAACAGATGGAGAACATGATTGAAGAAAAGGTGATGGAACTTAGCCGGAAACGGTACATCTCTATTGCAGAACGGCAACAGATCAAAGAGGAGTTATTTAATGTCTTCCGCAAGTTAGATGTATTGTCCGAGCTGTTGGAAAATGATGAGATCTCGGAGATCATGGTAAATGGAGAACAACGCATCTTTATCGAAAAACAGGGAAAGATCTATCAGGTTCCAGAACAGTTTGCATCGGAAGAGAGACTCCGTAATGTGATCCAGCAGATTGTAAGCAGTTGCAACCGGATTGTAAATGAGACGGTGCCGATCGTAGATGCCAGGCTTAAAGATGGATCCCGTGTGAATGTGGTGCTTCCCCCTGTTGCCTTAGATGGTGCGGTTATGACGATCCGGAAATTTCCAAAGGAATTCTTTACCATGACGAAGTTAGTCCATATGGAATCCATTACGAAGGATGCAGCAATGTTTTTAGAGAAGTTAGTAAAGGCAAGATATAACATTTTCATAAGCGGAGGAACCGGAAGCGGAAAGACCACATTTTTAAATGTATTAAGCAATTATATTCCGTCTGATGAGAGAGTGATCACGATCGAGGATTCCGCCGAACTGCAGATCAAAGGAATTCCCAATCTGGTGCGGTTAGAGACAAGAAATGCCAATGTGGAAGGGGAAAATGCAATTACTATGTCTGACTTGATTAAAGCGGCATTGCGGATGCGTCCCACACGGATCATTGTTGGAGAAGTCAGAGATCAGGCGGCAATGGATATGGCGAATAGCATGCTGACCGGTCATGACGGGAGCATCAGTACCGGGCATGGCAACTCCGCAGAAGAAATGATGCTCCGGCTCGTGACAATGATCCTTATGGGGTACGATATGCCGGTACTGGCGATCAAACAGCAATTAGCGGCGGCAATCGATATTGTTGTTCATCTTGGCAGACTGCGGGATAACAGCAGGCGGGTACTTGAGATCAGCGAAGTGGCAGGAGTTGCCGATGGAGAGATCATACTACGCCCCATCTATCGTTTTCATGAAACATCAAATGGAAAAGGGAAGGTCGTTGGAAGTCTGCAGCGGGAACAGAATCTGCTACATACGGAAAAATTGTTGATGAGTGGAATATGGGAGGAAAGTCTGGATGACCAAAAGAAATTATGAACAGTACCGGTTTGATGTAACAGACTGGTTAGAATACATCATACGGGTTAGCGGGATGACCGGTGTGATCGGTTATCTGTTCTATGATTCTGCAAAAGCGATTGTTCTGGCAATACCGATCGGCCTCTGGCAGTACAGTAGTCTGAAACGATACAAGACAAAGGAACAGAAACAGCGGATTGCCATGCAGTTCCGGTCATTGATGGAAGGACTGGTGACCTCGCTTACTGCAGGATATTCTTTGGAGCATGCTTTTTTTGAAGTAAAGAAGGATATGTCTTTTATCTATGTAGAGGAGACGGAGATCATGGAAGAATTAGAATGGATCTTATCAGGAATAGACCGCAATGTTCCGATCGAGGAGCTGTTAAAAGACTTTGGAGAACGGAGTGGAAGTGAGGATATCCACTGCTTTTCTCAAATTGGCTGCAATCAGCTTGATCGCCTCTAAGTCCAGGCAATCGGATAATTCCCATGCACCTGCTGTTGTATAACCTTCAATCGCATGTGTCAGAGCATCCATACCTGTCGATGCAGTCAATCCCTTTGGCATAGATGCCATCATATCCGGATCAACAACTGCCACATCCGGGATATCATTCGGATCAACACATACAAATTTACGTTTCTTCTCTACATCCGTAATTACATAATTAATGGTTGACTCTGCTCCGGTACCTCCCGTTGTAGGTACTGCGATCGTAAACACAGTTCTCTTCTTCGTCGGTGCAACACCCTCTAACGAACGAACATCTGCGAATTCAGGATTGTTGATAATAATACCGATTGCTTTTCCCGTATCCATGGAAGAACCGCCACCGATCGTAATCATAAAATCAGCACCGGATGCCTTATATGCATCTACACCGTGCAACACATTCTCAATCGTTGGATTAGGCTTGATATCAGAATATAATTCATATTCTATGCCATTCTCCTTCAGCAGGTCGGTAACCTTTGCTGTTACTCCAAACTTCACCAGATCCGGATCCGAAGCTACGAATGCTTTCTTAAATCCCTTTGAGTTCACAATTCCCGGGATCTCTTTGATTGCTCCATGCCCATGATAAGAAATTCCATTCAATACAAAACGATTCACTGCCATAATTCTGTCTCCTTTCATATCAACCACTCGTACTGCCCTTACACCCTGTATGCGAAAGCATAGCATATGTATAAATTGCATAACGAATCAACTTATTGTACAGAATATTATAACACATTTCACAAAATATAGCAATTTCAGAAAGAAGAAAATTCTAAGCACTAGGATAAACTGATCATCCATTTACATTTTCTAAAAATAATAAGAGCTACAACCAGCCTGAATATTTCTTCTGCAGTAAGTAATGTGTATACATCTACTATTCCCCACAGAAAAGATCAAAGAAAAATTACTGCACAATCCAACTGCTGATATATTCGTCTCACCCAACTGCCCGATCATAATCTGATCAACAATGGAGAACGAAGCCTGCAGCATACTTTGTAAACATTTTTTGTAACATTTTACCATAACATCACTGTTTTTTCAGTAATCCAAATTTCATATAAGGACCGGCAATATTCATTTTGCCATGGCATTTCGACTCTATATATGATATTATGGTTTCACATTGCAAATAATAATTTCAGGAATAAACATATAATAATCAATGAATGAAAGGCTTGGTGTATATTATGGCATATGATGATTATATAAAAGCGCAGAAAATGGGACTCAAAGCATTCAAAGCTGCTACCTCCCACGGACAATATCCATATCTTCCGGTATTAGATGAGATTCTGTCTCATGCCGATATTGAATGTGAAGTTTCTTTGGGTGTTATGAATATTCCCTTGAATCAGGTAGTCGGAACCAGTACCTTTGGCAGAACACAGGCATTTGCCTCAAACTTCATGCCATTATTAGATTACGGCAGTGAATTCTCCGTGAAATGGTCCTCTTTAGTAGATGCCCAGATTGAAGAAGGGATTCATGATGCAATCAAAGTATACGAATATATGAACAAATACTATGTGGTGGAAGGCAATAAACGTGTGAGTGTATTAAAATACTTTGACTCCCCAACCATTGCTGCAGAAGTCACCCGTAAAGTTCCAAAACGAAGTGATGATCCTGATATTCAGATCTACTATGAATTCATGGACTTTTTCAAGCTGACTAAGATTAATTATATTCAATTTTCGAAACTTCTCA
>USBM01000177.1 GCA_900552885.1 uncultured Clostridium sp.
ATCACAGAACTACAACAGAAAGACATCCTGGAATTGTTCAACCGTGCTTCAAAGAAGATATTTACACATTACCCGGAATATCAGAGGGAGGTGTCATCTATGACAGAGTTGAAGATCAAGACATTGTCAATGCAGCTGGCAGAAAAGGACGAACAACTGGCAGAAAAGGACGAACAATTAGCAGCTTATAAAACAGAGCTCGCCGACAAAGAGGCTATTATTGCTGAATTAAAGAAGCAATTAACTGCTTTACGGTAAACGAAAGCTAAAAGAGGCTATTGTTTCACAAATACATATTGTGAAACAATAGCCTCTTTCTTTTATTCCTTACACTCTGTGCAAGGGCGAAAAATTTACTTCTTCTTTAAGTGACTCATTGCCGGGAACTGTTTAATTCCAAAACGTTTCTTAGAAGCAGTCTGGAACGCACTCTTATACTGCTTATAGTACTTCTTCGGAACATATACTTTACCCTTCTTGTAGTTCATCTGATCGACAACACAATTATTCGCCATCTCAGGCACTTTACCCTTGAATTGAACATATGTCATCTTCTTTGCATGAGCAAATGCACAAGGATCAATACGTTTTACAGAAGCTGGAATTACAAGTTTTGTCATCTTAACATTACCTGCACCTGCATACTCTGTAATCTGCTTAACTGATTTCGGAATCGTCACACTACCCTGCATATTGGTCATAGAATACAGGATCTTACCATTCTTGGAAAGAATCATCTTGGCTTTGTTGCCACTCTTACCGGCAACCTTCAGATACTTATTCTTCTTGCTGATTGTGAACTTTTTAATTTTTCTCAAACCAACAAATGAAGTATTGCCGATCTCCTGAACATTCTTTCCGATCTTGATCGTCACAATCTTGCTGTTTCTCATAAATGCACCCGGGGCAATGGCTGTAACCTTGTAGGTCTTACCGTTTGCTTTGATCGTGTCCGGAATTACAATGTTCTTCTTTTTGGTATTGTAATTAGTCTTCCATGAAGATACCCGACAGGTGTCCTCTCCGGTAATCTCATAATTCAATCCCTTATAATCGATTAATGTACCATATTCGTCCTTCTTGGTTGCGCCATTTACCTTAACATAAATAGTATAATCCGTCCATTTATTATCCTGTCCCTTAACAATTACGTGTACCAGGGAACTCTTATACTTGTTACTTCTTCCGATCGAGCGAACTGTTCCATCCTTATCAATAGCAAGAACTGTATGTGCACAGCAGTGATACAGGATCTCTTTTGCATTCTTTCTTACATCTTCCGGAATCAAAGAGTTCAGATCTAAGGAACCTCCATTCATCTCAACCGAAATATCCGGTGTCACTCCTTCTTCTGCACGATGGATCGTTACCGTATAGGTTGCGGTGTCTCCTGTTGATGAAGTAACTGTCACTTTCACGATCGTCGGCATCTTAGGATCCAATCCCTTCGCCGTAAATGATTTGCCATCCGAAGATGTACTAACCTCTGCCGGTCCACTTACCTTTGCGACCTCTGTGATCTTAGAAGACGGATCCTTAGTTGCCGGTGTAAATGTATAATCTGTCTGATTAGACGGAACCGAAATATCAACCGTCTTATTGGCATTGTTATTATCAATCTTCACATCTGCAGGTGTCGTTGTATTATCCTCTGTCTTAACAGTCACATCTGTAATGGTCGGATCTTTCTTATCAACCGGTGTATCCTTCTTCGGTTCTTCCGGTTTCTTCTCCTGCGAGATTGTATAATGATATTTTGTAACATTACCACTTGGATCTGTAATCTCATATACCAGATCTTTTGCCTTATCCGGAGTAACTTCCGTTACGGTATATACGCCATCTGCCGGTATTGTATCTACTTTCGTACCGTCTACCATAATGGATGTAACCTTATCACCGGTGTTGATGTCCGGTGTCATCGTCACTTTATCCGTTCCATTTGGTAACACAACCGTATAATACTTATCATTATCCGTTGTCTTTGTAGTGTCTTCTGTTGGTCCTGTGATCGTACCTGTCGAATCACTTGGAAGACTTGGGGTGATTGTATTAGTCTTTCCGGTCTCTCTCGTTACCTTATACCGATAGATACAACTGCTGCCATCTTCTGCTACAACTCGGATGGATACGATATTCTCCTTACCGCACTCAAGATCTTTGACTGTGATGGTTCCACTCTTCTTATCGGTCGCAATGGAACCATCTACTGAAGCCTGTACCTTATCTTTTTTAATACCATACGCTGTATCAAGATATGAAGTTGATTCCTTTACCTTTGGTTCTAATGTAACAGAGGTTTTCTTGTATGGCACTCTCACAATAATGTCCTTCACTGTCTCTACTGTTCCATTAATTGTTTCCTTCGTCGGAGCCTTCGAATCATCAATAGTTGCATTATCTGATGAATCAGCCGGTGTCTTATCTTCTATTGTGGTATCTAGTGTGGTATCATTATTCTTTTCACGAATAATCTTATACTCATAGATTGTCTTGGTAGTTCCATCCTCTGCAACAACCTCTACTGAAACCGTTCCATTTTCTCCCACTTGAAGATCTTTTACCTTGATCTTCCCCGGTGTAGAAGTCCCATCTAAGGTTGCCGACGGGGTCAAACCAGACTGAATTCCATTATTTCCATATGATGTATCAAATGTCTTCGAACCAGTAATTGCTGTATCAATCTCAACAGAGGTCTGGTCATTCGGAACCACAATCTCATAAATCTTCTTCGTTACTCCACCATCTATTGTAGATGTAGGACCATTTATCGTCGAATTGTCTTTCGAACCATCTGGTGTAGTTCCGTTTGTTGTCACATCCGCTGATGTGTCAAAACTACTTGTTTTTCTAGTAATATTATAAATATACTCGTATGTATTACCGTCGCTATCTTTCACTTCATAAGTTACTTTAACTTTATTCGAATCCCCCGGTTGAATATCCTTAATGGTAACAATGCCATCTACTGTTGTGATATCATCTGTCCCCTTCTTAATGGATTCAATCGTCATGTTTTCCTTAGTTGGTTTCAAGGTAACATTATCTACATCTGCATCTAATACAATGTCGTGCACAAACTTGTTTGAAGAACTTGATGTTGTGTCTTGTGTCGGACCAGTGATTCCATCCTTATTTCCGCTTTCATTGTTTGCAGCTACTGTAAATGAACTAGTTGTTGCCTTAATCTCCTTCACATCTGGTATAGTAGATGTGTCAGGCGTTATTACTGTAGGTGTCTCTCCCTCTACATGTGTCGTATATGGACTATACTCAATAATATATCCATCTATTCCATATGTATTATTTCGCGTCGTATTATACGGACTATAATCATTCCAATTCGCTACGGTTAGACCATACTCCAATGCATATTCTTGTCTATATTGCTCCTTTGTTCCGCCATAATTCGTATAATTATTGTTTGGTTCTCCATTTTCATTCCAGCCATTATATATAGTGTTCCCATTTTCATCTGTTACAGCACTACCAAGATTACCTCCTGCTGACGTTGTCCAAAACTGCATTCCAGCCTCCGGTCCACATACCCAACGCCATTTGGTAGCATATGGATCACCATTTAAGCCTCCCGGATTCAAGGAATTATCAGCAATCGTTGACACATCATATGTAAATGTACCATCTAATACTCTTGCTCCGCCTATCCACGCATGTGGATCTGTCACTCCACAGTTCTTATATACATACTTTTGTTCATCGTCATTAGTAATTGTAGCAAGATATCCTTTCATTCCATCAAATGTACTGCTCTTCGCTTTATTATAAGCATCATACCAGGTATCTGTATCTGTAGACGCATAGGTTACATACTTATAATAATGTACCACACCATCAATCGCCATTGCAGTCATATTATCTTCCAAATTTACCTGATTACCAAGAACCGTTACCTTTTGGATTTTATCCTTCGCAATTCCATTTCTATAAAACTTTAATGCCCGAATAAACGATTGAATCTGTGTATTTGTGATTGTTCCCTTTGAACTGCCTTTTTGTGTTCGGTCAATCACGGTAATAGAAGAATACTTTTTACCATTCTCAACAACTTCCACGGCTTCTGATCCGCTTTCAGACTGTTCTATTCCTCGGATTGATACTCCCGTTCCTCCTAAATCAACTGTCGAAGTCAGCATAAAATAACCGCCATCACTTACTGATAAACAAAAAATCTTCTGTCCATCACTTGTAAAATTTGCTGTTGCATTTGGAAATGTATACGTCTCCCTCGTAGCATCCCATACAACATCGCCTAACGTTATTGCTGCCGCTGTCGAACTACTATCAGCCTTCACTGCCATCACCGGCACCATACCTACTATCATAATAAGGGATAACATGAATGCTGATAACTTTTTCATAATTTTCATACTCATATACTCCTTTCATTCTCATTCTTCTTATATCCCAATACCTCTCTTCCCTGGGCACTTTCGTATATATTATATCGTCCTATTACTTAGAAATCTATAGCTTTTTAGAAAAAAATGAATTTATAAATGATTTGTCATCCACCACTATCCATTCATCGTTCTTTTTGTCCAATCATTGAAAAATAATGTTTTTTCTTCACTGTTTTTTATGCATGTACCATGCCATGTTGCTACTATATATTGCGTTTCAATGGCATCTATACTCCATATATACAACAGTTGTATTATTCCTTTTAAAAACAAGGAGCCGCTTGCGACTCTTTTGCATCCGTACGGAATTGCAAAGCAATTATCTTCTTCTCCGTAAAGCGTGCATCTCTAGCGAATCGTTTTTTCTTTATAGGACGAACTTTCCTATATAAGTAAAAAAGAACTGCCACTTAGGTGGCAGTTCTGTGTGAAAGAAGTGAAAGGATTATTTTACTTCTTCAAGAGACTTGATCGTTGCAGTTAATTCT
>USBM01000178.1 GCA_900552885.1 uncultured Clostridium sp.
TACCCAAAATCTTTATAAAAGCCATTAATTAAAATCTGGGGTCTACATACCACCACATTACTTCCATGATATATAATATTGATCATAAATATCTCTCCTAATATAACCTCATACATCTCTAATACAACATAATTGTAACATCTTTCATGTTTATCTATTATTCTAATCATAATTATACCATTTCACACAAAAAAAGTACAGAACAAATCGAATGTTTGTTCTGTACTTAATCTAACTGCATTTTTACTCTTTTTCTACTTCACAATCATATTTATAAGAGGTGATATCATATGTCCGATCAACATACATTGGAACATATTGTATTCGTGTAGTTTCGTATTCCTTTCCAACTTGTATATTATCTCTATGTTAAAATTAAGAATTTTGGAAATATTAGATGAACAGAATAAAACAAAATATTGGTTATGCAAGAAAATGGAGATGCACTATGTCAGCAACAGAATAATCAAGCAAGATCTTGCCATAGCCTTTCCGTTTCAGCTCCGGTGCAATACAGATCGGCCCCATTGTCATGATCGGAACGGCTCTGCCGTCATCTGCCTGAATCACTGCATGCATAAACATATTCTGCCCGACGAGATGTCCTTCCGGCCAGATTCCCTTAATCCTTCCCTTAAATTATACCCTATGCGTCATAGTCCCGCAATGTGATCTTCAACTCTTTTAAATGATCACGATATTCCGCAGCCATCTCAAAGTTAAGCTCTGCCGCAGCCGTCTCCATCTTCTTCGTATACTTCTTGATCTCTGCCTGCAATTCCTTCTTCGACATGGATTCTACATCCTTCTCGTTGCGGCGTGCATTGAGTGCATCCACATCCTCATCCGTTCCCGTTGTGATCAGATCACGGATCGCTTTCTTGATCGTAGTCGGTGTAATGCCATGTTCTTTGTTATAAGCATCCTGTATCTGCCGGCGTCGGTTCGTCTCATCGATCGCCGCCTTCATGGAGCCGGTGATCGTATCCGCATACATGATTACCCGTCCCTCACTGTTACGGGCAGCACGTCCGATCGTCTGTACCAGTGATGTCTCAGAACGCAGGAATCCCTCCTTATCGGCATCTAAGATCGCAACTAACGTAATCTCCGGAATATCCAATCCCTCACGCAACAGGTTAATACCTACTAACACATCAAATACACCAAGCCGCAGATCTCTTACAATCTCGGTACGCTCTAACGTATCAATATCCGAATGCAGGTACTTGACTTTCACACCCTGCTCCCGCAGATAATCTGTCAGATCTTCTGCCATCCGCTTCGTCAAGGTGGTCACTAATACCTTATTGCCCTTATCGACTTCTTTATTCACCTCAGATAACAGATCATCCACCTGACCTTCTACCGGCTTGACTTCAATCGACGGATCTAACAATCCGGTCGGCCGGATCAACTGCTCCGTCCGCAGCAATTCATGCTCTGCCTCATAGTCCGATGGTGTTGCCGATACAAACATGACCTGATCTAATTTGTCCTCAAATTCATCAAACCGGAGAGGACGGTTATCCATCGCCGAAGGCAGACGGAATCCAAAGTCTACCAAGGTCTGCTTTCTCGAACGGTCTCCGGCATACATTCCCCGGATCTGCGGCACTGTAATATGCGACTCATCAATGATCATCAGAAAATCATCCTTGAAAAATTCCAATAAGGTATTCGGTGTTGCTCCCGGCTCCAAACCCGCTAACGGTCTCGAATAATTCTCAATACCGGAACAGAATCCCGTCTCCTTGAGCATCTCCATGTCAAAATGTGTCCGCTCACTGATTCGCTGTGCCTCTAACAGCTTATCATTTTCTTTGAAGTAGGCAACCTGTGCGTCACATTCTGCCTCAATCTCCTTCACTGCACGCTCAATCTTGTCCTGTGCCACTACATAGTGGGATGCCGGAAAGATAAATGCACAGTTAATGCCACGTTTGACCTCTCCTGTCAGCGGATCAAATTCCACCATCCGGTCAATCTCATCTCCAAAGAACTCTACCCGGATCGCATCTTCAAACGTAGATACCGGAAGAATCTCTAACACGTCTCCATGCACGCGAAATGTTCCCCGCTTGAAATCCATATCATTGCGCTCGTACTGAATATCAATCAGATCTGTAATCAACTGCTCCCACTCATACGACATACCTGTCCGGAGTGTCAACATCATGTTCTCGTAATCTTCCGGTGAACCAATACCATAGATACAGGACACCGAAGAAATGACAATAACATCCTTCCGCTCAATCAATGCTGCTGTCGCAGAATGCCGCAGCTTATCAATCTCATCATTGATAGAAGAATCCTTCTCTATATAGGTGTCCGTCGATGGCACATATGCCTCCGGCTGATAGTAGTCGTAGTACGATACAAAATACTCGACTGCATTTTCCGGGAAGAACTCCTTAAATTCACTGTATAACTGTGCCGCTAACGTCTTATTATGAGCAATGATCAACGTCGGTTTATTCAATTGTGCAATGACATTCGCCATGGTAAATGTCTTGCCGGAACCGGTCACACCAAGCAGCGTCTCAAACTGGTTGCCTTTCTTAAATCCATCTACCAATTCCTGAATGGCTCTTGGCTGATCTCCGGTTGGTTCAAATTCTGAATGAAGTATAAATTTGTCCATCATTTTCCTCCTAGTCTAATCCTTCCAGCTCTGCCCGGAACATGATCCGTCTCGTTCCCCGCAGCTTATCAAACTGTATATCATAAGTCTGCACCGGACGATCCACTGCCACGACTGTACCCTCACCAAATACCTTGTGTGCTACCCGGTCGCCCTCTGCAAACATCACTTTGGGAAGCATCTGTTCACCGGCACCGGATGATACAATCCGGCTTCCATTGATACATTCCAACTGAGTCACATCCATATCCCCTAAGAACACGGACTGCTTCGCACGGTATCCGGTATCCTTATTCTCATAGGAACTTAAGTAAAGCATATTCTTGGCACGGGTCATTGCCACATATAAAAGCCTGCGTTCCTCTTCTAATTCATCCTCATTTCTAAGACGGTAACTTGGAAACTGTCCGTCCACTAACCCCGGCACAAATACCGTATCAAACTCCAATCCTTTGGCAGTATGTATCGTCATCACTCGCACTACATCATGCTTCGTATCATCATCCTGTGCCGTAAACAATGCAAAATGACTAAGCAGATCTTCTAATGGCAGTATCTCCTGATTCTGTTCTTCTAATGCATGTATGATACTGACAAGCTCCGAAACATTATCTAACCGGGTCTGATCGACGTCCCCCTCCAAAGATGCCCGAAGTCCCATATCCAAGCATCTGTTCGCAATATCCGTACAGGAATACTGCTGATACGTCTCATGCAATTCCTTCACATTCTGATAGTAAGTGATCACCGATTCTTTCTTGATCTCCCCGGATTCAATACATTGTCCCAATGCTTCAAACAATGAGATTCCGTGCTTCCCGGCATATTGCTTCAACTGTTCCACAGATTTCTTTCCAAATCCCCGTCGCGGTCTGGATATTGTATACGTCAGATCCATATCCCTCAGATTATATACCAGCCGCAGATAGGCAAGTACCGTCCGAATCTCTTCGCTCTCATAAAACTTTGCTCCACTCAATATCTTATACGGAACCTTCTTCTTAATAAATGCTTCCTCCAACGAACGTGTCTGGGAAGCTGCCCGTACCAGCACAGCATGATCCCGATACGGAAGATTCCTTTCCCTGTCTCGCAACACCACATCCGCAATCCATTCTGCTTCTTCCCGCTCGGTCTTCGGACAGTTATAGACCGGCTTGCCGCCGTCAGCCCGGTTGCTGATCATTACCTTATCAATCCGGTTCTGATTCGCCTTGATCAGGGAACCTGCTGCACCAACCACCTGCGGGGTACTTCGGAAATTCTCCGTCAAAGCATAATCCTGCACTTCCTCAAAATCCCGGTCAAATCCGATCATAAAGGACGGGTCTGACCCTCTCCATGTATAGATATTCTGGTCATCATCCCCAACCACAAAAAGATTGCCATACAATCCACTTAATATCTTAAGCAGTTCATTCTGCTTATAATTCACATCCTGATATTCATCACAAAGCAGATACTGACACCGTTCCTGCCAGGTCTGTCTCGCATCCTCGTAATGGCTCAATATATACAACGCAAAGTTAATAATATCCTCAAAATCCAATGCGTAATTATCACACTGTCTCTTCAGATAATGATAAAATACGCTCTCGTTCGTATCGGTTACACTTGCTAACTTCTGCTTTAACTCCGTCTTATCCGCTCCCATCATTATCGTGATATAGCCAAGCGTCTGCTTATTCGCATCTACAAATTCCATCAGGTTCTTCGCCGTATTATCCTTCATGGAAATGCCAAGTTCCTCTGCCACTTCCCGGATCATGTCAATCTCCGCTTTCTTATCTAAGATCGTAAATGTCTTCGGAAACGACATACGGTGAATCTCTTCCTTCAATATATGGTTGCAGAATCCATGAAAGGTTCCCGTAAAACTATTGCAGTTATCTCCTACAATCCGCTTCAACCGCTGCTTCATCTCTGCCGCTGCCTTATTCGTAAATGTAAGTGCCACAATGGATGCCGAATCAATATACAACTCCGTAATGAGATATGCCATCCGGTATGTCAGCACAAACGTCTTACCGGAGCCCGGCACCGATGCTACCCGGACATATCCTTCCGTTGCATGAATAATATCCAATTGTTCCTTCGTTACTTTATCTGGTAGCTGCATGTGTATCCTCCGGCTCGAAAATCTCATTTGCATTCATTGTACTATAGAATATAGAAAAAGTACATAACACATTATTTATATGCTGTAAAATGTAATATTGATATAGCTATATCAGCAAAAAGCATATCACCCTATCGCCCC
>USBM01000179.1 GCA_900552885.1 uncultured Clostridium sp.
CGATAAAATATCAAGTAAAAAGCGGACAGGGTTTTATGTTATTTCCTAATCAGATCAATACTTATATTGCAGATCAGAATCTCCCTTGGGAATATACCTGGATTGAATTTGACGGACTGCGTGCCAAAGAAATTGTCTCTACCGCTGGTCTCACCCCCGACCAGCCGGTCTATCATGCCGGTTCGAAAGATCTTCGCAACGAGATGATGAAAGAAATGTTATATATTTCCAGACATCCCGGATCCTCCTCCGAATCACCATTCCATCTGATTGGACACTTATATTTATTTTTGGATTATTTCATGCGTTCTGCTGCTACTGTGCGTATGAATCAAAGCGGGAAGATCAGAGATTTTTACATAAAAGAGGCATTATCCTATATCGAACAAAATTTTCAGAACAATATTACCATTGAGGACATTGCCTTATTCTGTGGTCTAAACCGAAGTTATTTTGGGAAAATCTTTCACGATACCATTGGAAAATCTCCACAAGAATTTTTGATCAGTTATCGTATGACAAAAGCTGCCGAACTTCTCAAATTGACATCTTTATCCATTGCGGACATTGGAAATGCTGTCGGCTATCCGAATCAGTTGCATTTTTCAAGAGCATTCAAGAATGTATATGGAACCTCTCCCAGAAGCTGGCGCAGTGCAAACAAATTAGAACCCGATATATAACATCAAAGAACGCCAGAACCGGCATTTGCCGGAACTGGCGTTCCTTGTCTGCAATACAAATTTAAAAAAATTTAATTTAAAAATTAACGGATCTCTGCTCCATGTGGCATATCCTTCTCGGCTGTCACAAGTGCAAGATTACCCTCTGCATCCTCTGCACAAAGGATCATTCCCTGTGATTCAATACCGGCAAGCTTTGCAGGCTTTAAGTTAGTTACAACAACAACCTTCTTGCCAACCATATCCTCCGGTGAATAATGTGCCTTAATACCGGATACGATCTGTCTTACTTCACTACCGATCTTAACCTGTGAGCAAAGTAACTTCTTAGACTTCTTCACTTCCTCGCAGGCGATAACCTGTCCGATCTGAAGCTGGATCTTATCGAACTCATCAATCGTGATCTCCGGCTTCTTCTCCTCTAAATCAATACCCGGATTATCATCCTCCGGTTCCGGTTCTGGTGCCGGCTGTAATGCGGCTACCTTCTCTAATACCTCGTCAAGGTCTAATCTCGCAAATAAGATCTCCGGCTTATCGGTTACCTTTGTACCTGACTTGTATCCACCGAAACGAACCAGATCATTTACTTTACGCTTTGGTGCATTTAACTGTGCAAGGATCTTCTCAGAAGTCTCCGGCATATATGGCTCTAACAGGGTTGCACCGATAATGATGCTCTCTACCAGATTGTAAAGCACCGTTGCCAGACGATCCTTCTTGTCCTCTTCCTTTGCAAGTGCCCAAGGCATCGTCTCATCAATATATTTGTTACATCTCTTAAAGAGATTGAAGATCTCAGTCATGGCATCTGCCACACGCAGCTTATCCATTGCATTCGATACACGGATTCTTGTATCCAATGCGTAATCGATCAACTCCTGATCTACCGGCTCTGCCACCTTCTTATTCGTTACCTCACCATCAAAATACTTGTTCGACATAGAGATTGTACGGTTCACCAGATTACCAAGTGTATTGGCAAGATCGGAATTCAGACGCTCTACTAACAATTCCCATGAAATGACACCATCATTCTCAAATGGCATCTCATGTAATACAAAGTAACGAACCGCATCCACACCAAACATATCTACCAGATCATCTGCATAGATCACGTTACCCTTTGACTTACTCATCTTACCATCACTCTGGATCAGCCATGGATGACCGAATACCTGCTTCGGAAGCGGAAGTCCCAATGCCATCAGCATGATCGGCCAGTAAATGGTATGGAAACGGAGAATATCCTTACCGATCAAATGCAGATCACACGGCCAGTACTTCTCAAACATCTTATCGCTGTGACCATCTAAGTCATATCCAAGTCCGGTAATATAGTTGGTAAGCGCATCGATCCATACATAGATGACATGCTTTGGATCAAAGTCTACCGGAATCCCCCACTTAAAGGAAGTACGGGATACACACAGATCCTGAAGCCCCGGCAACAGGAAGTTGTTCATCATCTCATTCTTACGGGACTCTGGCTGAATGAACTCCGGATGGGTGTTGATATAATCGATCAGCTTGTCCTGATACTTGCTCATCTTGAAGAAATATGCTTCTTCCTTCGCCGGCTGTACCTCCCGGCCACAATCCGGACATTTACCATCTACTAACTGTGACTCGGTAAAGAATGATTCACACGGTGTACAATACATTCCTTCGTACTCACCCTTGTAGATGTCTCCCTGGTCGTATAACTTCTTGAAAATCTTCTGTACCTGCTTCTCATGATCCTCATCGGTTGTACGGATGAATTTGTCATAAGAGGTATTCATAAGATCCCAGATTCTCTTGATCTCACCTGCGGTCTGGTCTACAAACTCCTTCGGTGTAACTCCGGCTTCCTCAGCTTTCAACTCGATCTTCTGTCCATGCTCGTCGGTTCCTGTCTGAAAACGAACATCATATCCTACGAATCTCTTATATCTTGCAATACTGTCTGCAAGTACGATCTCGTAAGTATTCCCAATGTGTGGTTTGCCTGATGTGTAGGCAATGGCAGTTGTAATGTAATATGGTTTCTTTGCCATGTTTGTTACCCTCCTTTATTTATGTTTCGCAATATGATTTTGATGTTATGTGGAAAAAAACAAGCCCACCTTTAAATAAAAACTTAAAGGCGAGCTATTCTCTCACGGTACCACTTTAATTCATCTGCATATCACTATGCTGACCTTACCAACTGGCTATTACCAGTCTACACTATAACGGGTGTTCCCGTTCTCTGCTAAACAAATGTCTCACAAAGAATGCTCCAAGACCATCTTCCATCTGTTCCTTCTTTCCCTGCTCTCAGCTTATCAGGTTCTCTGTCAAAGCGTTCCCAGATGTACTCTTCTCTTCCTCGCACATAACTATACAACTGTTATTGATTATAGAATGGGATATCCTTTCTGTCAAGGTAAAGGATGATTCACTTTATAACTTCGAATATCCGTAACTGTTAACGATTGCTTCAATGCGCTTACCTGCCTGGCAGTATGGACACTGATTATGTGGATATGTCTTATACTCCGGAATATCGGACGCCTTAAATAATGTATGTACCGGCTGCCCTGCGATCACTTCATTCGCAGAGAAAATAGCAGAGATACCTGCTACAATTCCTCCATAATAAGAGATACACTCTAAGCTTCTCTCGATCGTACGTCCGGTTGTTGCAGATGCCAATAAGAATAATACATGTCTGCCCTTGATCATTGGCTGGATGTTATCCCGGAAGATCATCTGTCCTGCGGAATTGAACTCCGGTGTTACTACATACATTGCCTTGTGCTGATTCATTGACATGATACCGGAATTGGTTAATTCCTCTGCAAGATAGCCGCCGATCACTTCGGTTCCGTCCATACATACGATGGTGTCAACGATCGTGGTTCCCACATATTCTCCTGCGATAGACTTGGCTGCAGCACGCGCCATGCTCTGACGGGACTTTAACGTTGTCATATCAATATAATGTGTAATATGCGAATGGTTTGTCGCAAAGTGTCCCGGTACAACCGTAATACTTACACTGTTGTTATACTGGGAGTATACCTTCATTGCCTGATGTTCAAATGTCATAATAACCCTCCTTTAGATTCAATATAATGACTATTTCTATTTTATCTGTTTTTGCTTGTGATTTCAAGAGAAAGTATGTTAGAATATTTCTGGTTTTTACAAAGAAAACAACGAATCTTACATTGCATACGGAGGATTTTATTATGCATTCATCGATTCAACTGGTTGCCTTAGACATGGATGGCACATTATTAAACAGCAGCAAACAGCTTCCGGCCGACTTTATGGATTGGGTACACAACCACCCCTCTATTCAGACGGTTATCTCCAGCGGGCGGCAATATTACAATCTGGTTTCCCTTTTTGAACCGGTAAAAGATCAGTTGATCTATATTTCCGATAATGGGGGATATGTGTTTGAACAGGATCAGATGATCTACAGCAATGCCATGACCGCCGAAGACATCCGGGAATGTCTTTCTGTGTTGTCCGGTGTGGATGGTCTTTCCTTGATTCTCTGCGGAGCCCGGTCTGCATATATGTATCACGCATCGTCTTATATAGAAGAAAATGCGCACATGTATTATGGGCGTCTTCAATTTGTCACAGACTTAGATGCCGTGATTGGAACAGACTGTATTGCCAAGATTGCTATATTTGTAGATGATTACAACGCAGAGAACGTTTACCACAATTTTCCGTCCTTGAATGAACGGATCACCCCTATTTTATCCGGCGATTCCTGGATTGATATCTCTAACCGTTCCGTCAGCAAAGGTGCTGCCGTTACTGCACTGCTGCAACGTCTGTCCATTCCGCCCGAACACGCAATGGCTTTCGGTGATTTTCTGAATGACTACACCTTGTTGCAGAGCTGTGGCGAAAGTTATGCCATGGCAAATGCACATCCCGACTTAAAAGCAATTGCAAAGCATGTGACCGCTTCAAACGATGAGGATGGCGTTATGAAAATATTACGTACCCTGTGACCGACAGCTTCCGCCACTCCTTATCGCAAGATGTATTATAATAGAGGAAATGCACCACAATATCTGTCGTTTTTCAGGTAAATCAACATTCACTCATTTTCAGATTGTATACAATTTTTCATTTCCGCAAATGCTTATTTTCCCTAGATTTTTTACACACATAACATTTCCCGAATGTTCCTTTTTGTATTG
>USBM01000180.1 GCA_900552885.1 uncultured Clostridium sp.
GTGCCGTTGGCATCCTTCGTAATATTGATACGCAAAAGAAAGAACAGGAGTCTCTTTTAAAACGTGCGCAAACTGATGCCATGACCGGTCTGCTCAACAAAGCAACAACCGAAACATACGTTTGCAAGCATTTAAAAGAACTCCAATCTGATGTATACGGTGTTGTTCTCTTAGTTGACATTGATGATTTTAAAAACATTAACGATACCTACGGACATTTGACAGGAGACGAAGTAATCATCGAGATTGCACATACCCTGATGCGTTATACATTTAACGATGGTTTCGTAGGTCGGATCGGCGGCGATGAATTCTTAGTATTCCTTCCAAACATATTAGATACTACCCTTGCCTGTGAAAAAGCAGAGAAATATGCAAGCGAATTACATAGAAAATATCCCGGAGATGACGGTAATCCCAAAGTAACATTAAGTATCGGTATTGCTGCAACTGATGTATCAATTCCATACAGTGATCTAATGGATCATGCAGATCAGGCTCTATATCAGGCCAAGGTAAATGGAAAGAATGGATATGTCTTATATAACGATACCATTGAACGCACACGTTACTATAATGCCCGCAGGCAGAATCAGACTAACTACGACTCCATTATTATCAGCAATGTATTAACCATATTAAATGAGAATAATGACGCCTCCACTGCTATCCAAAAGGCAATTAATTATATCGGGGATACACTTAACATTGACCGGATCGCTATTTGGGAATATCAGGAAGATCGCAATTTTGTGAACAAAACTTTTGAGTGGCAGGCATCCAGCTATCCGTATGCAGACGGCAACACCGAGAATCTCTCTTCGATCCAATGGGAAGAAGTGGATACACTAAGCATTACCGGAACCTACCACACCGCCAACACCAGTTCCATCCGGCTTAATAATTTCGGAAAAGGTGCTTTTCGCGGTGTCAATGAATTCACCCAAAGTAAATTCACTTATGAAGGTTTAACGATTGGCTATATCGGATTCTTCAATTATTCCGAAGATGATGTCTGGACCAATGAAACGATCGAAACTTGCAATCTCTTTACCAAAGCCTTACATGCATACATCCAGCTCAGATACTTAGGAATCCGGCTTTAAGCCGTCTGTTGGAATTGTGAATTATAGAGATCTGCATAGAAACCACCTTGCTCCATAAGGGTATCATGATTTCCCTGCTCAATAATATCTCCATCTTTCATAACCAGAATCAGATCTGCATCCCGAATGGTTGACAAACGATGTGCTATTACAAAACTGGTGCGTCCATTCATAAGGTTATCCATAGCTTTCTGAATACGCACTTCCGTTCTGGTATCAACAGAAGAGGTAGCTTCATCTAAGATCAGTAGTTTCTTATTTGCAAGAATCGCTCTTGCAATGGTCAGCAACTGTTTCTGTCCCTGTGAAACATTCGTTGCTTCTTCATTTAATTCCATATCATATCCACCCGGCAAGGTCTGAATGAAATGATGTGCATGTGCTGCTTTTGCGGCCTCGACAACTTCTTCATCGGTAGCATCTAATCGTCCATACCGGATATTTTCCATGATCGTTCCCTTAAAAAGCCATGTGTCCTGTAATACCATTCCAAAGGCATTGCGCACTTCTTCCTTATCAAAATCTTTGACATTAATTCCATCTATATAGATATCTCCGGAATTCAGATCATAGAATCGCATAAGCAGTTTCACCAAAGTAGTCTTACCTGCACCTGTCGGACCTACAATTGCAATCTTCTGTCCCTTAGATACTTCCGCTGAGAAGTCTTTCAAAATGATCTTGTCCGGATAATATCCAAAGCATACATGTTCAAACTTCACATCACCCTCAATCTCTTCTATATTTTGATCGGTATGATGTTTCGCCTGCAGCTCCTCCTCTTCCTCTCCTAAGAAAGTAAATACTCTCTCGGCTGCTGCCATTGTCGACTGCAGCATATTAGATACTTGTGCAACCTGCTGGATTGGCTGGGTAAACTGTTTTACATATTGAATAAAGGACTGGATATCACCAACCTCAATCGTTCCTTTAATAGAAAGGTATCCACCTACAATAACCACACCAACATAACCAAGATTACCAACAAATGTCATGATCGGTTGTGCTAATCCCGAGATAAACTGTGACTTCCATGCAGAAGTATATAACTTTCCATTCATCTCATCAAACTCTTCTAATACCTGCTCTTCTCTTGTGAACAATTTCACGACATTATGACCACCAAAGTTCTCTTCAATCTGTCCATTTACATCTCCAAGATAATTCTGCTGTGCCACAAAATATTTCTGGGAATTCTTCACGATCAACATAATACCAAGTGCAGAGATCGGAAGAAGCAACAATGCAATTAACGTCATAAGCGGAGATATACTCAACATCATGATCAGGATTCCGATCAGTGTCGCACTCGATGAGATCAACTGTGTCACAGATTGATTCAAGCCTTGCGTCAATGTATCCACATCATTCGTAATTCTCGATAACACATCGCCAAAGCTATGTTTATCATAATAATTCATTGGAAGCCGGTTGATCTTTTCAGAGATTTCTTTTCGCATCTGAAATGCAATTCTCTGTACTACTTGTGTCATAATGAGCCCTTGCGCATATCCAAACAACATAGACGTCAGATATAAGCCCAACATGATCAAAATAATATGTGCAATCTTATCAAAATCAATACCTGCACCACCTTGAATCTTGCCTATGAGACCATTAAATATCTCCGTAGTCGCTTTACCTAATACCTTCGGTCCTACAATATTAAATACCGTAGAGCCAATTGTAAATAACGCAACTAATATGATTGCAATATGATACTTTGATACATACGCAATTAATTTTCTAAGTGTTCCTTTAAAATCTTTTGCCTTTTCTACCGGGGTTCCCATGCCTCGTCCATGCATACCGCGTCTTCTAGGCATTGATGTTTTATTATCTGCCATGTTTAGCACCCCTTTCCTTCCAGATCTTTCTGTGTTAACTGTGATTGTGCAATCTGTCGATACACCTCATTGTTTGCCAACAGTTCCTCATGTGTTCCGCGACCCACAATCCGACCATCCTCCAATACCAGAATCTGATCTGCATGCATAATCGTGCTGATCCGTTGTGCCACAATAATCACCGTTGCATCTTTGACCTGTGTATTTAATGCTCTTCTAAGGGCAGCATCTGTCTTATAATCCAGTGCCGAAAAACTGTCGTCAAACACATAAATCTTCGGATGTTTGGCAATTGCCCTGGCAATCGCAAGCCGCTGTTTCTGTCCACCTGAAACATTGTTACCACCCTGTGCAACTTCAGAATCATATCGTTTCTCTTTTTCATCAACAAACTCCGTTGCCTGTGCAATTGCCGCTGCCTGTTCTACTTCAGCATCCGTTGCACTTTCGTTTCCAAAACGGATATTCGATGCAATGGTTCCAGAGAAAAGAACTCCCTTCTGCGGCACAAATCCAATCATCTTACGAAGATCTTTCATCTTCATATCCCGGATATCAATACCGTCAATAGCAATCTTACCCTCTGATACATCAAATAACCTCGGAATCAGATTCACCAACGTAGACTTACCGCAACCGGTACTTCCAATAATTGCTGTTGTCTGTCCCGCTTTGGCTGTAAAATCAATATCATTTAATGCATATTCTTTCGCATTCGGATATCCAAATGATACATGATCGAATACAATCTCACCCTTACCCTGCGGAGCCTCTTTTGCATCTTTTTTATCTAATATCAAAGTCTCAGACTCTAACACTTCATCGATACGGTCCGCTGCAACGGTTGCTCTTGGCAACATAATAGACACCATAGAGATCATCAGAAAACTCATGATAATATACATCGCATATGTTAAGAATGCAATCATCTCACCAACCTGAATATCTCCTGCATCAATCTTGCCCGCACCGACCCATACGATCAATACACTCACACCATTCATAATGAACATCATCGTTGGCATCATAAGAGCCATCGTCCCGGATGTGAACATCTGCGTCTTCATCAGGTTGCGGCTTGCATCCTCGAATCGTTTCTCTTCGTATTTCTCTCTGCCAAATGCACGAATAACAGAAAGTCCTGTTAATATCTCACGTGATACCAGATTCAAACGATCCACTAATTTCTGCATGATCTTAAACTTTGGCATAGCAACGACCATCAATACTAAGATCAATAACATAACAGCGGCAACTGCTGCTACGATCACCCATGCCATAGAAGTTGTAGAGTGTAACACTTTTACAACCGCACCAATTCCCATGATCGGTGCAAATGCAACCATTCGGAACAAAATGGTCAACACCATCTGAATCTGCTGTACATCATTCGTACAACGCGTGATCAACGAAGATGTCGAAAACTGATTCATCTCCGCATTTGAAAATCCCATTACCTTAGAGAATACTTTTCCCCGGACATCCTGTGCGGTATAAGCTGCCAGTTTGGCAGACAGGAAACCGACAATAATACTGACTATCATCGCTAAAACCGCAATTCCTAGCATACGAACACCCATCTGCTTCAGATAATCCATCTGATATGTGTCCATATCAATGCCAAGTTTCTCATATTCCGCAGTTGCAAACTGTACTCCCATTGCTTCTGCCATATAATCCGGATAGTCTTTTAACTTGTCTTTGATTCCTTCTGTCATGGAACGGCGTTGTTCTTCCGGCATTGCTTCTAGAATACTCATAACATCAACATTTTTTGCATCCATTCCCATCGCCTTCAGCATCTGTCCCTGCATTTGTTTTGCCTCATCACTGTCCGCCGTAAACAAATACACGACCATCTCTGAATCCATCATAGAA
>USBM01000181.1 GCA_900552885.1 uncultured Clostridium sp.
TACCAATTACTTGTTTGATGAGTTTATGAATATGATGGAGGTGTCTAAATAATGCCAAAGAATCCGAATATTAAGAAAGTTATTGTTATTGGTTCTGGTCCAATCGTAATTGGACAGGCTGCAGAGTTTGATTATGCCGGTACACAGGCATGTCGTGCATTAAGAGAAGAAGGGATTTTCGTTATTCTGATCAATTCCAATCCGGCAACAATCATGACGGACAAGAATATTGCAGATGAAGTCTATATCGAGCCTTTGACACCGGAAATCGTGAAGAAGGTTATCATGAAAGAGAAACCGGATAGTATCTTACCTACATTAGGCGGTCAGGCAGCTCTTAATATTGCGATGGAATTAGAGGAATCAGGATTCCTTCGTCAGCATAATGTTCGTTTGATCGGTACTTCTGCTAAGACAATCAAGAAGGCAGAGGATCGTGATGAGTTCAAGAAGACAATGGAGAAGATTGGAGAGCCAATTGCACCATCTAAGGTTGTAACCAATGTAGAGGATGGATTGGATTTTGTTAAGGTGATTGGTTATCCGGCAGTTCTTCGTCCTGCTTATACATTAGGTGGTTCCGGTGGTGGTATTGCTGCTAACGAGGAAGAGTTCGTAGAGATCTTAGAGAATGGTCTTCGTCTTTCCCGTGTAGGACAGGTTTTGGTAGAGCGTTGTATCGCAGGATGGAAAGAGATTGAGTACGAGGTAATGCGTGATGCAAATGGTACGGGAATCTGTGTATGTAACATGGAGAACTTAGATCCGGTTGGTGTGCATACCGGTGACTCTATCGTTGTAGCACCATCCCAGACATTGGCAGATAAAGAGTATCAGATGTTAAGAAGTTCCGCTCTTAATATCATTTCAGAGTTAAAGATTACTGGTGGATGTAACGTACAGTTTGCGTTAAACCCGGATTCATTTGAATATTGTGTTATTGAGGTTAATCCGCGTGTAAGCCGTTCGTCTGCTTTGGCATCAAAAGCAACCGGATATCCAATCGCAAAGGTATCTGCTAAGATTGCATTGGGATATCATTTGGATGAGATTAAGAATGCAATTACCGGTAAGACATATGCAAGTTTTGAACCGGCATTGGATTATTGTGTTGTTAAAATTCCGAGACTTCCATTTGATAAGTTCATTAAGGCGAGCCGTAAGCTGACAACCCAGATGAAGGCAACCGGTGAAGTTATGAGTATCTGTACGAACTTCGAAGGTGCTTTGATGAAGGCACTTCGTTCTTTGGAGCAGCATGTGAATAGTCTGATTTATGAAGATCTTGGAGAACGTCCGATTGAGGAGATTCACGAAGAGTTACATCGTGTGGATGACCGTCGTATCTTTGTAGTCGCAGAAGCAATCCGTCGTGGTATTACATTAGAAGAGATTCAGAATATTACAAAGATTGATCTGTGGTTCTTAGATAAGATTGAGAATATTGTTAACATGGAGAAACGCCTTGCATCCGAAGAATTAACGAAAGAGCTAATGTTTGAGGCAAAGCGTATTGAGTTCCCGGATGAAGTGATCGCACAGATTACCGGTAAGACAAAGGAAGAGATTCATGATCTTCGATTCTCTTATGATATTCATCCGGCATATAAGATGGTTGATACCTGTGCGGCAGAGTTTGAGGCAAGTACACCATATTATTATTCATGCTATGATGGCGAGTGTGAGGTAGATGCAACCCGCACCAGAAAGAAAGTGTTGGTATTAGGTTCCGGACCGATCCGTATCGGTCAGGGTATTGAGTTTGACTTCTGTTCTGTGCATAGTACATGGGCGCTTTCAGAGAGTGGTTACGAGACGATCATTATTAACAATAATCCGGAGACGGTAAGTACAGACTTTGATATCGCAGATAAATTGTATTTCGAGCCGTTGACAGCGGAAGATGTAGAAGCAGTTGTGAATCTGGAGAAACCGGATGGAGCGGTTGTGCAGTTTGGTGGTCAGACAGCAATCAAACTGACAGAGGATCTGCTTAAGATGGGTGTACCGATTCTTGGTACTTCCGCTGAGAATGTAGATGCGGCTGAAGATAGAGAATTATTTGACGAGATTCTTGAGAAATGCTGTATTCCAAGACCAGCAGGTAAGACAGTATTTACCTGCGAAGAAGCATTAGAGGCTGCTAATGAGTTAGGTTATCCGGTGCTTGTAAGACCATCTTATGTATTAGGTGGACAGGGTATGCAGATTGCAATCAGCGATGAAGATATCGTTGAGTTTATGGATATTATCAACCGTACGGTTCAGGAGCATCCGATCTTAGTTGATAAATATCTGATGGGTAAAGAGGTTGAGGTAGATGCAGTATGTGATGGAGAGGATATCCTGATTCCAGGTATCATGGAGCATGTAGAGCGTGCAGGTATCCATTCCGGTGATAGTATTTCCGTATACCCAGCCAGAAGTCTTTCTGACAAGGTGAAGAGAGTATTAGAGGATTATACCAGAAAGCTTGCAACGAGCTTACATGTTATCGGTCTGATCAATATTCAGTTTATTGTTTATCAGGATGAGGTATATGTTATCGAGGTAAATCCACGTTCTTCCAGAACGGTTCCATATATCAGTAAGGTAACAGGTATTCCGATCGTTGATCTTGCGTCTAAGGTAATTATCGGTGAGAAGATCCGTAATCTTGGTTACGAGCCGGGATTGCAGCCAGAGAGTGAGTATTATGCAGTTAAGATGCCAGTATTCTCATTTGAAAAGTTGCGTGGAGCTGAGATCAGCCTTGGACCTGAGATGAAATCAACCGGTGAGTGCTTAGGTATTGCTAAGGACTTTAATGAAGCTTTATATAAGGCGTTCCTTGGCAACGGAGTGGATCTTCCAAAGCATAAAAAGATGGTACTTACCGTAAAGGATTCGGATAAATTAGATGCCGTTGAGATTGGTAAGCGTTTTGCGGCGTTGGGATATGAGATCTATTCAACAAGAAGTACCTGCCGTGTATTAAATGAAAACGGTATTCCTGCAAAACCAATTAACAAGGTAGAACAGCCATCACCAAACCTGTTGGATTTGATCTTAAGCCATGAGATTGACCTGGTTATTGATACGCCGGCACAGGGTATTGAGCGACGCAAGTCTGGATTTATTATCCGTCGTCATGCAATCGAGACAGGTGTTACGGTACTTACCAGCTTAGATACAGCAGATGCATTGCTTACTTCATTAGAGAAGGCAAATAAAGAGCATTTAACGTTGGTAGATATCTGTAAGCTGTAACAGGTATTATAGGATGTATTAGAATTGCGGAAGAAACAGTATGTGAATTCCGCAATTCTTTGTTTTGAGGATGAAAGTAATTGTGAATAGATATATTTTAGTATCTATGTACAAATGCAAGGATCCATTATCAGGAGAAGAAAAGGAGAACAAAGTATGGTTGTAGAACCTAAAGTAAAAGGATTTATCTGTACAACAGCGCATCCGGTTGGTTGTAAGAAGAATGTGGAGTCACAGATTGCGTATGTGAAAAAGCAAGGTACAATTGCAGGAGCAAAAAAGGTTTTGGTGATAGGAGCTTCTACCGGATATGGCTTGGCATCCAGAATTACGGCAGCATTTGGCATGGGTGCAGCCACGATTGGTGTTTATTTTGACAAGCCGGCAAGTGGTAAGCGTACTGCGACACCAGGATATTATAATACACAGGCATTTGATGAAGCGGCAGCACAGGCAGGAATCTATGCCAAATCTGTCAATGGTGATGCATTTTCTGTTGAGGTAAAGCAACAGGTTATTGATCTGATACGTAAGGATCTGGGAAAGGTGGATCTGGTTGTCTATTCATTGGCATCCCCAAGAAGAACAACGGCGGATGGAACGACATACTCATCCTGCTTGAAGACTGTGGGAGAGCCATTTACCCAGAAGAATTGGAATCTGCGGGACAATACGATTGGAGAGGCAACAATCTCCTGTGCTAACGAAGAAGAAATTCAGTCAACAATCAAGGTTATGGGTGGTGAAGACTGGATGGATTGGATCTGTGCCTTAGAGGAAGCAGGTGTATTAGAGAATCATGCTAAGACATTAGCTTATTCATATATTGGACCTGTTCTTACCTATCCGATCTATCACGATGGTACAATCGGACAGGCAAAGAATCATTTGTCTAAGACTGCGATAGAGATTACAAAGGAGTATAAGACACATGATATTGAGGCATATGTATCTGTCAATAAAGCTTTGGTAACACAGGCAAGTGCAGCAATTCCGGTTGTACCGTTATATCTTTCTGTCTTATATAAGGTGATGAAAGAAAAGAATCTGCATGAGGGCTGTATCGAGCAGATGTACCGCTTGTACAACGAGAATGTATATGGTGCTGACGGTGTTAAGACACAGCAGGATGGTATGATCCATGTAGATGACTGGGAAATGCGGGAAGATGTTCAGAAAGAAGTTATGGATATCTGGAAGGAAATCAATAGTGATAATCTGTTGCAGGTGGCAGATACGGAAGGGTATTGGAATGATTTTTACCAGATGTTTGGATTCCGGGTGGAAGGTGTTGATTATACACAGGACGTACCCGTATAAATTCTTTTACCCTTGCACAGCGTAAGTGAGGACGGGACGCGCATGTTGAAGGTTGTGTACCCGGCTTTTGGGTAGTGTCATGTTGCAGCAGGCACACTTGCGTTACGACTCGCACGCAGCAGACACTAATGCTCCTTATAATAAGCGAACTCACGCAAAATAGGATATGGATTTCTAAATGTATCTACGAATTATACGTATATATTTTTAATCCATATCCTATTTTGGTTCGTTCTGCTTATTACTACGTCGCA
>USBM01000182.1 GCA_900552885.1 uncultured Clostridium sp.
GCTTATTATAAGGAGTATTAGTGTCTGCTGCGTGCGAGTCGTAATGCGAATGTGCCTGCGGCAACATGACACCACCCTAAAGCCGGGTTCACAACCTAAAACATGCACGTCCGTCACTTACGCTGTGCAAGGGTGTTAGGGATTGAAATAGGTGTAGACAGTGCCGGAGATCTTCGCAATATTCGGTATCGCAGCACCGCAGTTTGTACTCATGACACAGATAATGTAGTCAGTGGCAGGGGAATAGACGATGGCAGCGTCGTGTTGAAACTCGTCGGTATCTCCGGTCTTATTTGCACATTTGGTTCCGGCAGGAAGTCCGGCCGGAATTTTGTTTATGTGAGTCTGATTGAGTAGCAGATTTAAAAATTTTTCGGAATATTCCGGATTGACGCATTTTCCCTTGTATATTTTTTCTAAGAGCATACCACAGTCTTCCACTGTTGTAAGATTCCTTCCGGGAGAGGAGGGGGCTCTGTATTTGGTAGGAACGAGAATAGAAGTGATCGTAGTGTCTTTGTAGCCTTCTTTGTCGATATAGTCCTGAATGATACTGCGGCCGGTAACGTGATTATTGTTAGGGGCACAGCGCATTACCATAAGATTAAATGCATCATTATCGCTGATAGAGATCATCTGTGACATCAGGGAATCAATAGATTCGGTCTCTTCTAATTTGTCCTGTTCCATCAGGTCATACGCTGCAGCGGCACAGTATAGTTTGATCAGACTTGCAGAAAAATACTGGACATTATTGATACTTAGGTATTCATTGGCATTCAGAGCTTTGACATAGATAGACCAGGTGCCGGTGTAACCCGATAGCATATTCTCTAAAGTTATTTTCAGATCGGATAATCCTTCTGTGCTGCCGTTGGTTCCGATCGAATTATTTGCATATCCGTCTTTTCCGACATAGATATTATCCGGAGTTAAGGTGTTGGTGAGCATGGCACCGTCTTCGCCTACATAGTGGGCAGAGATCCATTGATCAGTAAGCATTTTTCCGTTTTCACGAAAGTAATAATCGTGTTTGCCGATCGTAGTCCAGCCGGTAGCCATGATACCATCTTTGTTGAAATAATAGGTGGCATCAGCGAACCGCAGCCAACCGGTATATGGAGTGGAATAACGTACAAGATAATAGGTGTTGCCATGAATTGTGTGAAAACCGGGGGAAGCAGGTGTTAACTGACATACGGAAAAGACCTCCGAATCTTCGGAGGTCTTTTCCGTGTTCTGTATACTCATATCAAGAAGTCCTTCTGTGGTAGTGACTTCTTCTGAGGTTGGCAATTGTTCTGATTGCTCCGTTGTGATCCTGGTTGTTGCATCGGTATTCTCTGTCTTTGATGGAAAGAATATCGATAGGAAAAAGATCAATACAACGCAGATCAGGGATAAAATAACTACGGTCTTTGTGTTGACCTTACTAATATCCGGGTAGGCAACATTTTGTTCCTGATCTGTATTCATGGAACTTGCTTCTTGTGATGTTTGATTCGTTTCTTCATTGGTGTTCATATGATATCAGTCCTTTGTGCATTTTCTTAAGAAAATCTTCATATCTCCTTATTATATAGGAAATACAAGGGTTACGCAAGATTTTTGTAAAAATGGTCGTTTGAGAATATGGAAATGGTGTGTTATATTGTATAAGTCAGTAAATATATGGAATGTTTAGATGCGACAAATGATAAAAGGCCGTATGTTGATGGATAGAGAATAGAATAGGAGAAAGACAAATGAATGAAGGAATACAAAGACTACGAAAAGGACTTGTTATAGTCACGCTGGGAATGTTAGTTGTGGGTAATCATGTGGTATATGCGAAGCAGGCGAGTGAAGTACAGGTGACGGAAGCAACAACGCAGACAGTGAATGCACAACCGGGGTCGACAGAAGCAACAACACAGGCAGTGAATACGCAATCGCTTACAACAGAGGCAGCGAAAACACTTCCGGTTGATCAGCAGATTGCAGACGAGAAACTGGGAACACCGGTTGTGACCGGGGAATATATTAAGAAGAAAGTGCAGCTAACGTGGAAAGCAGTCGATAAAGCACAGATGTATTATATATTTAAGAAGAATGCAGAGGGCAAATTTGTTAAGATTGCGGAGACGGATCAGACAAGCTACAAAGATAAAGCCATTGAGAAGGGCAATGATTACTACTACAAGGTAAGAGCCGTGTACCAGGGAACAAGCGGACTGATTAAGGGTAATCGCAGTAAGGTATGTAAAGTATCGGTTGATAATATTGATCCAAACAAGAAAATGGTCGCACTGACATTTGACGATGGACCGGGCAAATACACGAAGACGATTGTGGATTGTCTGAAAGAAAATGATGCTAAGGTTACATTTTTTGTGGTAGGAAGAAGTGTGAATTCGAATCCGGGAGCGGTACGCTATGCATATAAAGCAGGATGTGAGATAGGAAGTCACAGTTATAATCATAGCAATCTGGCAAAAATATCAGCGGCAGACGTGAAGAAAGAGATGGGTGATACGGATAAACTCATCAAGAAGATTACAGGCAGTAAGGCAACCCTGATGCGTCCGCCGTATGGCTCTATTGGGGATGTTACAAAGAAAAATGTAGGTAAGCCAATGATCCTGTGGTCTATCGATACATTAGACTGGAAGACAAGGAATACGCAAAAGACCATCGATGCAGTTATGAAGAATGTGAAGGATGGAGATATTGTTCTGATGCACGATATTCATGAGCCGACAAAGAATGCAGCACTGCAGATCATTCCGAAGCTTAAGAAGCAGGGATATCAGTTAGTGACAGTCAGTGAATTGGCCAAATACCGGGGCTACAACTTGGAAAAGGGTGTGTCATACCGGACAATGTATAAGAAAAAATAGGCTATAAATTATGGTGATGTTGGGACTCTGTGATGTACGCAGAGTCCCTTTTTACTTTATAGGAAAACTGTGTGGGCGTAAAGGAGGAACGAAATTGACAGGAAAGATGATATTTCAGACCGCTTACTGCTGTTTTTTTACCTGTCACGGAAAATGTATTTACATTTAAGGCAGGTTCGGTATAATGACAATCAGCAAGGGGGTGATCGAGTGAAGATACGAATGGAGATTGATCCGGATGCACCAGAGGAGATTGTTGTTCGATGTAAAGCACTGACGGCAGACATTATGAAATTAGAACAGCTTTTATCAAAAGAGGTCAATCAATCCGGACAAATGATTCTGTATCAGAATGACACCGAATACTACATAGATACAAAACAAATTTTATTCTTTGAGACAGAGGGAACACAAGTGTTAGCCCACACGGAAAAAGAAATATTTGAAACAAGAAAGAAGTTGTATGAGTTAGAGGATATCTTGGGAGGCACATTTCTTCGGATATCCAAGTCGGCAATTGTGAATCTGGATAAGATCTATTCGATTCGCCGGAATCTGACTGCATCAAGTGAGATATCGTTCCGGGGAACGCACAAACAGATCTATGTATCAAGATCATATTATAAAGTATTGAAAGAAAAGTTAGAGGAAAAGAGGTTAGAACAATGAAGAATGCAAGTAGAGTATTTTGGGGATTAGGTTTCATTGCAGCAGCTATATTTTTGGTACTAAGTCAGATGAATCTGATTACAGCCAGTATCAGTGTGTGGAGTGCTGTGATCGGAATCTTGTGCCTGGCAATACTGATCAGTGGAATTGCCAATCGGAGCTTTGGAGGAATTTTCTTTGCGTTAGGATTATTCTGGGTGACATTTGCCGAAGTGCTTGGGCTTCCACAGGTTTCTTTCTGGACGGTAATGGTAATTGTAATTTTCTTAACGATCGGATTTAACATGCTTTTTCCACATAAGCATAGAAAGAGTGGTGAGGATTGTGGGAGGCATGGGGGTAGTTCCGATTACACCCAGTATCAGAAGGTAAAGGAAGAAGAAAGTGACGGTTATGTTGAGTGTACCAATACATTTGGGGAATTGACCAAATATGTGAATACAGTGGACTTTAAAAAGGGACGATTTGAAAATTCATTTGGTGAGTTGAAGGTATATCTGGATCAGGCACAGGTGACGGGACAGTCTGTTAATCTGGAAGTAAGGAATAGCTTTGGGCAGATCACATTGTTTGTTCCAAGAGAATGGAAGGTTGTGCAGAATGTAAATGTATTCTTGGCAAGCGTAGATGAGAAGAGCAGTGCAACCGGAACATCGGAGATTACCTGTTATCTGGATGGCAGTGTCAGCTTTGGAGAAATTGAGATTATCTATGTATAGAGGAAAGCCATATTTGATGTGATGGTTTGATATAGAAGGAAAGCGCAGTAGAGGTGGGATACCTGCTGCGCTTTTACTTATCATTATAGTGACCACGACATTGAGCAATGTATATACAATCGTCTATCATGTGGTAAACGAGACGGTTCTTTTCGTCAATTCTACGACTAAATTCGCCTTGTAAATCTTCAGACAATGGTTCGGGTTTGCCTATACCAGTTGTACATTCGTTACGCTCAATATCTTTAATAAGTTGATTAATACGTTTTAATGTTTTTTTGTCATGGGATTGCCAATAGAGATAATCGTCCCAGGCTTCATCTGATCATATTTTCTTACTCATCATCCACCTCGATCAGTTCGTGAACGGTACCTTTCCCCGCACGAAGTTCATGAACAGATTTTCTGACATGAGACATATTTGTCTCTGAAAAGAAAGGATCTGGTGACTGGGTGATTTCAAATGGAATACGATTTTCACGAAGAACAGCTTTCACAAACATATTGATAGCGGTTGATGTATTGATACCAACGTTAGAGCAAA
>USBM01000183.1 GCA_900552885.1 uncultured Clostridium sp.
TAGCGAGAGCGTGCCTGCGATGATATGTTATATTCTTGCAACCGATTCACAACCTAACATTTCGTGCGTCCGTCCTCACTTACGCTGTGCAAGGGGGAGAGTTTAAAAGCGGAAGTCCCGCTGCCCGGAATGTATATCATAAAGATGCTTTGTCACAATCTCTTTCACCTTTGGATTTGGAATATTCCCAAGTTCTTTCTCGATCAATTTCATACCAAGCTCGGTCGTAGCAGGAGATGCATAATCCTCCAAATATTCTTTGAGTGTCATCAACGCATTTGGCAGACAACAGTTCTGAATCTGGCCACTCTTACATAAACTCATGAAACGATCCCCGGTACGTCCTTCCCGGTAGCAGGCTGTACAGAAACTAGGAATATAGTCCATTTCCATAAGCCAGCGTACGACTTCGTCTAAGGTACGGTTATCGTTGATATCAAACTGAGAGGAATCTTCGTCTTCCGGTTCCGGTTCGTAGTAACCGCCGACCGAAGTACGGGAACCACCGCTGATCTGTGAAATCCCAAGATGCAGTACCTTTTCACGGCAGGCCTTGCTTTCACGGGTGGATACGATCATTCCTGTGTATGGAACAGCAATACGGATACAGGCAACAATCTTTGCAAAGGTATCATCATCAATGCCATTGCTAAATGTAGATGGATCAATGTCATCTGCACGGCGGATACGTGGGACACTGATCGTATGTGGACCGACACCGTGAACGGCTTCCAAGTGTTCGGCATGCATTAAGATTCCGGCAAACTCGTAACGGTACAATTCCAGACCGAACAATACACCGAGACCAACATCATCAATGCCGCCCTCCATTGCTCGATCCATTGCTTCTGTGTGGTAATTGTAGTCATGTTTTGGACCGGTCGGGTGAAGTTTTTCATAGCTTTCCTTGTGGTAAGTCTCCTGGAAGAGAATATAGGTTCCAATTCCGGCATCTTTTAATTTGCGGTAGTTCTCCACAGTTGTTGCAGCAATGTTGACATTGACACGGCGGATATCTCCGTTCTTGTGATGAACAGAGTAAATGGTATCAATACACTCTAATATATATTCAATTGGGTTATTAACCGGGTCTTCTCCAGCCTCGATTGCAAGTCGCTTGTGTCCCATATCCTGAAGGGCGATCACCTCTTTGCGGATCTCGTCCTGTGTCAGTTTTTTACGTGGGATATGTTTGTTGACAGCATGGTAAGGGCAGTATACACAGCCGTTCACGCAGTAATTCGAAAGATACAACGGTGCAAATAACACGATACGATTGCCGTAGAAGTCCTTCTTGATCTGTTCTGCCAAATGAAAGATCTGGGAGTTTAATTCTTCATCTTCACACATCAGAAGAACACTGGCTTCCCGATGGGATAATCCTTTGCGTTTCTTTGCTTTTTCTAAGATTTCTGTTATTAAAGCCCGGTCATTTTTGTGGGCATCACTATATGCCAGAGTATCTAAGATCTCCTGATGGTCAATGAACTCTTCGGCGTGTAACGAACTTGGGTTGTACATATATTTACCTCTTTTCTTTGTGATGATATTCAAGTGGTTTTCGTGAAGTGTAAAACAGATTGTGATATTATGCATTGTGGCCGGTATCAGCAGGATGATTCACAATAATCACCACGGTCGGTGACGATGTGGAATCCGATACTTTCCATGCGCAGTCCCATACAGGCAATGCATTGGGCGGATTCATCACCGGTGCAGATCTTGTTGTCATACAGACTGTATTGCTTGCGGACGCCGACAGGCGACAGGTTCGGCATCACAACATTGGCACCGGCTAAGATACCCTGTTCCCGTCCGTCCGGTGCAATTGTGCCAAGAGCGGTCGTTGCCGGAAGCAGAACATGAGGATGAATCAGACGTATGATGCTTAATAATAGAAGTGTATCTTCTAATGTACCTGCTGTCCTGTCTGCGAAAGGGGTATCCGAATGTGGAATAAATGGTCCGATTCCGACCATATGTGGTTGGAACCTCTGGATGAACATAAGATCATCGGCAAGATTATCATTTGTCTGATATGGTGAGCCGACCATGAACCCACAGCCAACCTGATAACCGATCTCTTTCAGATCCTGAAGACATTGCATACGGTGTGCATAAGACATGGTATCCGGGTGCAATTGGTTATAATGTTCTTCGGTGGCTGTTTCGTGACGAAGAAGATACCGGTCTGCTCCAGCGTCAAAAAGTGCCTGATAGCTGTTACGGCTTCGTTCACCAAGGGATAAGGTGATCGCACAATCGGGATATTGTCTGCGGATATCGGCTACAATGTCGATCATCCTTTCGTCTGTGTAATAAGGATCTTCTCCACCTTGCAGGACGAAAGTACGAAAGCCGAGCCGATAACCATCTGCACAGCAGGATAAGATCTCTTCTTTGGTAAGGCGGTATCGCTCTACATGTGAATTGCCGGCACGAATCCCGCAATACAGACAGTTGTTCTTACAGTAATTGGTAAACTCGATCAATCCACGGATGAAGATACGATTGCCAAAATGCTGTCTGCGGACTTGATCAGCTTTTGCTGCCAGTATTTTTCTAAGTTGTATGGAATTGCCATCTAATAAAGCCACAAAATCTCCGTGGTCTAGGAGTTTGTGGCTTGTTAATTTATCCAGGCTGGTTGTCAAAGTTGTGTTCATTTTCTTCAATTACCTTCTCAATGCGGGATTTTACCATGTCTGCAATCTCGGTTGTTTTCATGCCTTTGTACTCCTCATAAGGAATTGGCGGCAGAAAATGAAGCTGCACATCGACATGACGAATAGAGTTTGTGTCAAATGGCAGGTAGCTGTCGATAATCGCAATTGGGACGATTGGACAACGAGCCTTGGTTGCGGCCTTGAAACTGCCACTCTTGAATTCTCCTACATGGTTGCCATTTCTAGAACGGGTACCTTCAGGGAAGATCAGAAAGTTACGACCGGATTTTACCTGATTGGCCATTTCATTAATTACCTGTAATCCCTGCTTGATATCATTACGATCCATGAATAGACCGCCCAGTGTCTGTACGAGCTTGCGTAATAAGAAAATATCATAAGTCTCTTTCTTGATCACAACACCAAAAGGTGAGGGATCGAGATAAACAAGTCCCATTACATCAAACAGTCCCTGATGATTCGGATACATAATATATCCGGATTCCTTCGGAAGGTTCTCAAGACCGTATCCGTGTACGTTGACATTGCCGCATTTGCAGCCTCGCAGACCGACCAGACGGATGAGCTTGTACTTCTTCTCTTCACTGACCTTCTGAGAGGTTGCGTAATACATTAATTTAACAAATAGATAGGGCAACAGCAATAAGTTGCGAAGCAGCATCATAGTAAGGCGTTTGGCCATGAGAAAATCCTCCTGTTATAATTCTACGTCCCAATATCCGTCTAAGGTTGCAAAATAATCTTCCGGTGTTTCGGCACGGCGGATCATTTTCGCGCTGCCATCCTCACGAAGCAGGATTTCGGAAGACTTTAACTTTCCGTTATAATTGTAACCCATTGCAAATCCGTGAGCACCGGTATCGTGAATTACTAAAATGTCACCCATATCAATCTTAGGAAGCTTGCGGTCGATTGCAAACTTATCATTATTCTCACAAAGAGAACCGGTTACGTCGTATACATGATCGGCTGGCTCATTTTCTTTGCCCATGACGGTGATGTGATGATAAGCACCGTACATAGCCGGACGCATTAAGTTGACTGCGCAGGCATCTACACCGATATATTCCTTATGTGTATGTTTCTCATGAATTGCTTTGGTTACTAAATGACCGTATGGAGCTAACATGAAACGACCAAGCTCGGTATAGATCGCAACATCACCCATGCCGGCAGGAACTAATACTTCTTCGTATGCCCTGCGGACACCCTCGCCAATGGCAAGAATATCATTAGGTTCTTTGTCCGGTGTATAAGGAATTCCGACACCGCCGGAAAGGTTGATGAAAGTGATGTGTACACCGGTCTCTTCTTTTAATTCGACTGCGGTCTGGAATAAGATCTTCGCAAGGGTTGGGTAATAATCATTGGTTACCGTGTTACTTGCTAAGAATGCATGCATACCGAATTCCTCAGCTCCGAGTTCTTTTAAACGGGTGAATGCTTCTGTCATCTGAGGACGTGTCATGCCGTATTTGGCATCGCCGGGGTTATCCATAATGGTGTTGGCAATTGCAAACTTCCCGCCCGGGTTGAATCGGCAGGAGATTCTCTTTGGGATATAGCCAATGCTGTCCTTTAAGAAATCGATATGTGTAATGTCATCTAAATTGATCGTGGCACCTAACTTAGCAGCCAGTTTGAACTCTTCTGCAGGGGTGTCGTTAGAGGAGAACATGATATCCTTGCCCTCAAAACCACATCGGTCAGACATCAATAACTCTGTATAAGAAGAACAGTCGGTTCCGCAGCCTTCCTCTTTCAGAATGCGAAGGATGGTTGGGTTCGGAGTTGCCTTAACGGCAAAGAACTCTTTGTATCCTTTGTTCCAGGAAAATGCTTTCTGAAGCTTTCTTGCATTTTCGCGGATTCCCTTCTCATCATAGAGATGAAATGGAGTTGGAAATTGTGTACAAATCCGGTCGATCTGTTCCTTGGTTACAAATGGTGTTTTCATAAGCTGTATCTATCCTTTCATTTGTTTTGTTTCCTGATTGTATGCTGTTAATGGTGAAAGCACACCTACACATTAGTTTAGTGTTTTTTGTTAGTTTGTCAAGAAAAAGCAGGGAAATACGAAGAAAATTAATGAAATAA
>USBM01000184.1 GCA_900552885.1 uncultured Clostridium sp.
CTTTGGTGAGCGGCTGTACCGCAGATTTCAGGGAAGCCGGATGTCCATGATATTTCAGGAGCCGATGACCTCCTTAAATCCGACAAAAAAAGCCGGTGTCCAGGTGGATGAGATCGTAAGGCTTCATACGGATCTAGAGAAAGAGAAGCGTTACGAAAAAGTACTGGAAACATTTCAGGCAGTCGGGCTTAAGGATGCGAAGAAGGTTTATGACAGTTATCCGCACCAGCTGTCCGGAGGCATGAGACAGCGGGTGATGATCGCCATGGCGGTGATCCTGCATCCGGATCTGATCATAGCAGATGAGCCTACGACGGCATTGGATGTGACAATCCAGACACAGATCGTGGAATTGTTAAAAGACATCAACAAGAGTGAACAGAATGCAATGCTTTTTATCACACATGACCTGAATCTGGCAAGACGTATCTGCCATAAGGTCGTTGTTATGAAAGACGGAGTTGTGGTGGAAGCAGATGAAACAGAGAAGATTTTCATGCACCCGAAGGAAGCATACACAAGAAATCTGATCGAGGCAGTTCCTTCCAGGTTAAAGCCGAGGGTTTCCGTAAAGAAAGAGAGCAATGCAAAGGTTCTTACAGTAAAAGATCTGTCTGTATATTATGAAGACAGATCCAATTCTATTTTCAAAAAGAAAGAAAAACAATATGCGGTAGAACATGTCAGTTTTGATGTTTATGAGGGAGAAAGTCTCGGTCTGGTCGGTGAGAGCGGCTGCGGAAAGACGTCGCTTTCCAAGGCGATCCTTGGAATGCAGGAGCATATGTCGGGAGAGGTGAGCTGTCATGTCAGCCGTCCCCAGATGATTTTTCAGGATCCGTACAGCAGCCTTAATCCATCCAAAACGATCGGGTGGCTATTGATGGAACCGCTCAGGGCAGCAGGAATGCTTGATAAAAAATTCGCAATGTCTAAGGCTGACCGTAAGGCGGCGGCTTATGATATGCTTGCCCGCGTCGGAATGGATGAGAAGTATTTCCATCGTCTGCCATCCGAATTGTCCGGGGGACAGCGGCAGAGGATCAGTATCGCACAGGCGCTTATCACAAATCCGGGGTTTATCATTGCAGATGAACCGGTATCTGCACTGGATGTGACCATTCAGGCACAGATCATGGAACTTTTACAGAAGCTGCAGGAAGAAATGAACCTGTCATATCTGTTCATATCCCATGATATCAATGTAGTTTATCATATGTGCGACCGTATCATGGTTATGAAGGATGGAAGAATGATTGAAATAGGGGAGACAGAAGATATTTTTCACGATCCGAAAGAAGCCTATACGAAGAGTCTGCTCGTATAACAAAATAAATGTATGATAGTATAGTCGGGATTTCATATAATAATTGCCGAAACAATGTGAGTATGGTAACATATATAGGCAAAAGAAAAGCTTTGAAAGAGAAATTTTCTATTTTTAAGAAACAGGAGAAATAAAGAGTGGCAATTGATCAGAGTAGAATTCGTAATTTTTGTATTATTGCACATATCGATCATGGGAAGTCGACCCTGGCGGATCGTATTATAGAAAAGACCGGGTTACTGACAGAACGAGAGATGCAGGCCCAGGTGCTGGATAATATGGAGTTAGAAAGAGAACGTGGTATCACGATCAAGGCACAGGCGGTTCGTATTGTCTATAAGGCAAAAGACGGACAGGAATATATCTTTAATCTGATCGATACACCGGGACATGTGGATTTCAATTATGAGGTGTCTAGAAGTCTTGCAGCATGTGAAGGCGCAATCTTAGTTGTAGATGCCGCACAGGGAATTGAAGCACAGACACTTGCGAATGTATATCTGGCAATTGATAATGATCTTGAAGTTATGCCGGTTATCAATAAGATCGATCTTCCGAGTGCAGATCCGGATCGTGTAGTGAACGAGATTGAAGATGTGATCGGAATCGAGGCACAGGATGCACCAAGAATTTCGGCAAAGACCGGTCTTAATGTGGAAGAGGTGTTAGAGCAGATCGTTACCAAGATTCCGGCTCCAAACGGAGATGTGAACGGTTCCCTGAAGGCATTGATTTTTGACAGCAAATATGATGCTTACAAAGGGGTTATCATATTCTGCCGTCTGTTTGATGGATCGGTACGCAAGGGCAGTGTGATCAGGATGATGGCAACGGGAGCAACGGTGGAAGTTGTAGAGGTTGGAATTTTTGGAGCAGGGCAGTTTATTCCACAGGAAGAATTGTCAGCAGGTATGGTTGGATATATTACGGCAAGTCTCAAAGATGTCAAGGAGACCCGCGTTGGAGATACGGTTACAGACGCGAATAATCCATGTAAGGAGGCATTGCCGGGATACAAGAAAGCCAATCCAATGGTGTATTGTGGATTATATCCTGCAGATGGAGCAAAGTACCCGGATCTTCGTGATGCATTAGAGAAGTTACAGTTGAATGATGCCGCACTAAGCTATGAGCCGGAGACTTCTATTGCGCTAGGCTTTGGATTCCGATGTGGTTTCCTTGGTTTGCTGCATCTTGAGATTGTGCAGGAGCGTTTGGAGAGAGAATATAATCTTGACCTTGTGACAACAGCACCGGGCGTTGTGTACCGGGTGCATAAGACAGACGGTGAGATGATCGAGCTGACGAATCCGTCGAATCTGCCGGATCCATCGCAGATTGAATATATGGAAGAACCGTTTGTATCTGCTGAGATCATGGTGACTAAGGACTATGTAGGTGCGATCATGCAGCTTTGCCAGGAACGCAGAGGTGTCTATAAGAGTATGGAATACATGGAAGAGACGAGGGCATTGCTTAAGTATGATCTTCCGCTCAATGAGATCATTTATGATTTCTTTGATGCTTTGAAATCACGTTCACGTGGATATGCTTCCTTTGATTATGAACTGAATGGTTATGTCCGTTCTAATCTTGTGAAGCTAGATATCTTGATCAACAAGGAAGAAGTGGATGCACTTTCTTTCATTGTACATGCAGATACGGCATATGAACGTGGACGTAAGATGTGTGAGAAATTAAAAGAAGAGATTCCAAGACATTTGTTTGAGATACCGATCCAGGCGGCAATCGGAAGCAAGATCATCGCAAGGGAGACAGTAAGAGCACTTCGTAAAGATGTACTTGCCAAGTGCTATGGTGGTGATATCTCGCGTAAGAAGAAACTGCTAGAGAAACAGAAGGAAGGAAAGAAACGTATGCGTCAGATCGGTAATGTAGAGATTCCGCAGAAGGCGTTTATGAGCGTATTGAAGTTAGATGATGAATAAAGAGACAAGGCAGCTAAGTTTATATATTCATATACCGTTTTGCAAGTCCAAATGTCTGTACTGTGATTTCTTATCTTTCGGTGGATGCAGGCAGGAAGAACAGACACAATATGTCAAAGCGTTGTGTAAAGAGATCTCCTCTTATGAAGAGATGGCAAAGACTTATCGTGTGGTTACGATCTTTATTGGTGGCGGGACTCCGTCCTTTATGGATGGGGAGTTGTTAGAACAGATATTAGAGACCGTCCGTCGGACGTTCACAGTGGAAGAATCTGCAGAGATCACTATAGAAGGAAATCCGGACAGTCTTACACCGGACAGGTTAGCAATGTATCATCGGATAAGGATTAACCGGTTAAGTATCGGTCTGCAAAGTGCCAATGACGAGATGCTTCATGTGCTGAATCGTGTGCATGACTATCAACAGTTTCTGGCAGCATTTCGGGCGGCAAGACAGGCGGGATTTGATAATATCAATGTGGATATCATGTCCGGCTTGCCGGGGGAATCCGAGCAATCGTATATTCATACATTGGAACGTGTTATGGAACTGCACCCGGAGCATATCTCTGCCTATAGTCTGATCGTGGAAGATGAGACACCGTTAGCAGAGAATGAGGAGTTACTTGCTCTTCTTCCGACAGAGGAAGAGGAACGGGCAATGTATGCAAAGACAAAGACAATGCTGATGGAGAATGGATATGAACGATATGAGATATCGAATTATGCAAGACCGGGATATGAGTGCAGACATAATCTAAGGTATTGGACGGGTGGAGAATATCTAGGGCTTGGTCTTGGCGCATCCTCTTATCTGACCGTGGACATGGAGAATGCGAAACAGGAGAAGATCCGGTTTCACGGTACGGAGAATATGGAAGAATATATTGCACGTTTCCTGCAAAGTGACGGAATGCAGGGAGATGAATATACATCGATGTATCATGCGTATGAATATGAGGATGAAGATGTCTATGGATTAGATGATGCATATGGAATATATGCACAGATGGGAATGGAAGCAGGCAGCGGGAACTCTCATTTAGAACAGTATCGTGCGTATGAGAATAATGCGTTGTTAGAGTTTATACGTGATTACTATAAAGATCTGCATTTCCAGAAACGTAAGGACGAGATGGAAGAATTCATGTTCTTAGGTCTGCGCTGCAGGCAGGGAATAAGCAGGGAAGAATTCCGGAGACGCTTTGACGTAGGAATTGAACAGGTTTATGCAGGACCGATTGAGAAATATACACAACAGGGATTACTCATAGAAAAGGATGACCGGATCTTTCTTTCGGATCGGGGAATTGATGTGAGTAATACAGTAATGGCAGAATTCATGTTGTAGTGGGAGAAAACGTAGCAGGAGGCGAATAGAATGTTACAGAAGTATATCACCATGCTCCGGGAGGATATTAAGGAAGCGATGGGACGGCGGTGCGGATTGGATGAATTGAACAATCTGATCATGTTAGTAGGATTTTTGTATGTGGTTGCAGCATTA
>USBM01000185.1 GCA_900552885.1 uncultured Clostridium sp.
AAGCCGGTAATCCGAAAAGCAACCGTAGAGGATGATGCCAGGCATGAAGCCAATAAGGAAAAATGCAAAGAAGCATATCAGATCTGCTTAGAGAAGATTGCCAAACATGGCCTGGAGATGAAGCTGATCGATGTGGAATATACATTCGATAATAATAAAGTATTATTCTACTTTACAGCAGATGGGCGTATTGATTTCCGAGAATTAGTCAAAGATCTTGCTTCTGTATTTCGTACCAGAATTGAGCTTCGTCAGATTGGTGTAAGAGATGAGACGAAGATTCTTGGTGGTTATGGTATCTGTGGGCGTGAATTATGCTGTCATACGTATCTGTCGGATTTCATTCCGGTATCCATCAAGATGGCAAAGGAACAGAACCTTTCCCTGAATCCGACGAAGATTTCCGGTGTTTGTGGCCGGTTGATGTGCTGCCTTAAGAACGAACAGGAGACATATGAATATTTGAATGACCGTTTACCGAATGTAGGAGATCGTGTACGTACATTTGACGGATTCAAAGGTGAGGTAAGCAGTGTCAGTGTACTTCGTCAGAAGGTGAAGGTAATTGTGTCAACAGAGGATGGCGAGAAAGAAATTCGGGAATATAAGATAGAAGAATTAAAATTCAAGCCAAAGAAGAGACGGAATTCAGATAAAGTCAACGATAAGGAATTGAAAGCATTAGAGGCACTGGAGAAAAAAGAAGGTGGTTCTAAGATTGATTAATTATGCAGGAGAAGATGAGAGAATAGATGATCTGCAGTGTAAGGGATATCACATCATTCAGAAACCGAAAGGATTCTGCTTTGGGGTGGATGCGGTGTTGTTGTCTCATTTTGCAAAAGTTAAGAAAGGACAGAACGTTTTAGATCTGTGTACGGGAAGTGGCGTAATTCCGATATTGATGGCTGCAAATACGCAGGGCGGTCATTTTACGGGATTGGAGTTGCAGGCGGAGTATGCAGATATGGCAGCGAGAAGTATTGCCATGAATGGGTTAGAGGGGCGTATTGATATTCAGTGTGGGGACGTGAGAAAAGTAAGGGAGCTGTATCAACCAGCTTCCTTTCCCGTTGTTACAGTGAATCCGCCATATATGACAGAACACCACGGACTACAGAATCTCTATGAACCGAAAACGATTGCCCGCCATGAGGTGATGCTGTCACTAGAGGATGTTGTGGCAGCGGCAGGCTATGTGTTGCCGGAAAGTGGAAGTTTCTATATGATTCATAAGCCATTTCGATTAGCGGAGATCTTTCAGGTGATGAAACAGTACCGGATTGAGCCAAAACGGATGCGGCTGATCCAGCCTTATGTGGATAAAGAACCAACTATGGTCATGATAGAAGGACTAAAGGGCGGCAGACCGCGTATCACGATCGAACCATCACTTATTATGTATGACAGACCGGGTGTGTATACGGAAGAGATTTATCGCATCTATCATAAAAAGAGACCGCAGACGGAACATGATAATATATAAATCTCCGTTAATAACAATTGGACGAATGGGTAAGGAATCGTTACAATATATGTATGAAGGTGATCGGAGCATACCGGAATGAAATAGAAAAGATGTGTATATAGGGATAGGAAGATAGAGAGGGCAGATAGTATGGCTGGCATGTTATATATATGTGCAACACCAATTGGAAATTTAGAAGATATTACATTACGAACTCTTCGTGTGCTGAAGGAAGTGGATCTTATTGCGGCAGAGGATACAAGACACAGCATCAAATTAATGAATCATTTTGAGATCACAACTCCTATGACAAGTTATCATGAGTTCAACAAGTATGACAAAGCAAAGGTTTTAGTGGAGAAGATGTTGGAAGGAACGGATATTGCACTGATCACGGATGCGGGAACGCCGGCTATCTCGGATCCGGGAGAAGAACTGGTAAGACAGTGTTTAGAGGCGGGGATAGAAGTTACATCTTTGCCGGGACCGTCTGCATTTGTGACAGCACTTACATTATCCGGTAAGAAGACCAGACGCTTCTGCTTTGAGGCATTTCTGCCATATGATAAGAAGGAACGGGAAGAAGTACTTGCGGAACTGAAAAAAGAGACAAGAACCATCTTGCTATATGAAGCACCACATAAGTTAAAGAAAACGTTAGCGGATCTGTATGAAGTATTGGGAGATCGTCCGGTATCTATCGTGAAGGAATTGACAAAGAAACATGAGACTAATCTGCGGACAACGCTTGGTAAAGCAATTACTTATTATGAAGAGGAAGATCCAAGGGGCGAATATGTATTAGTGATAGAAGGTGCTGACCGGGAAATATTGAAAGAAGAGGCAATGCAGCCGTTCCTGAAAATGACAGTACCGGAACATGTACAATATTATATAGACCGGGGAATGGATAAGAAATCTGCTATGAAACAGGTTGCAAAAGATCGTGGTGTTGGAAAGAGAGAAATCTATCAGGCATTATTGGGATAACTATAAGAGGGAGAATATATCTATTCCTGTATGCCGTTATAGTGTTCTGTGATATGCTTCAGTGCACATTGTTGATTTTCAAGATATTGTTGAAAGACGATCAACAGTTCCGAAGAATAGGAAATGGAGGCATCATTGATACAGGGGCTAAGGCTGTCCTGTAACAGATAGTCCGGTGTAGTGTGCAGATAATTTGATAATTCAACTAACAGCTCCATGCTAGGTCGCGCACATCCACGTTCAATATTTCCAATATGTTTGGGTGAATAGTGTGTTGCATCAGCAAGATCCTGTAAAGTACAGCCGCAATTCAGGCGGCAGTTGCGCAGACGATTCCCGAATGCGTCATAATTCATAGTAATCCCCTCCCGTGTATAATTATAGAGATGGCAATTCAACGGTTGATAAAAATGAATTGTCAAGTGTGACCATGAACATAGTTCATGAAATCATTTTATTATAGCATGTTACAGGGTGTGATATGTTAATATATGCATCACATATGTGTACATATATGCAAGCATTCAATGTATAAAATATCGGGTTAACAGGCAACTGATCCAGAGAGAGCAGAGGGATAAGAAGATACCTGCCGGAATGGTCCATCGGGTTTTTTTGACGCCTGCACTTATATAGTAGACAGAGACGGTGTAGAATAAAGTTTCTGTACAACTTAGAAGTATCGAAGCGGTGAAACCGATATAGGAATCCGTTCCATAGGATTTGAACAGGTCAAATAAAAGCCCATTGGCTCCGGAGGCAGAGAACATTTTAAGCAGTGACAGAGGAAGTATAGGAGTGGGAATATGGAAAAGGGAGGCTATGGGCGAAAGTAGATTGCATACAAGATCCAAGGCACCGGAACTTCGAAATACACCAATAGCCACAAACAATCCGATGATGGTAGGAGCAATCTGATAGACAGTGGTAATTCCGGCTTTGGCTCCTTTGGTAAAAAGGTCAAATAATGGTTTTTTTTGAAGCAGGGCATATAATACGATCAGAAAAAGAAAAAAAGGAATGAAAAAGATAGAAACAAAATGTAATAATTTCATGGGGAATCCTTTCTGTTTTGTAATATCCGGCAAAGAATACATGCAATCAGGGTTGTTATTGTTGTTGCGATGAGGGCAGGGACGATGATGGAAAAAGGAGTGGTACTACCGTATTTACTGCGATAAGCGATCATATTCATCGGGATAAGCTGGAGAGAGGAGATGTTAAGGATCAGGAATGTACACATCTCATCACTGGCAATATCCGGGGATCTTCCACGTTGTTGCTGCAGGAGTTGTAGTTGTTTCATGGCAGCAAGTCCGGTAGGGGTACATGCCCATCCTAAGCCTAAGATATTTGCAATAAAGTTGGCACAGATATAATCGAATGCAGGGTGGGAAGGCGGAAGATGAGGGAAAAGAAGGCGTAAAAAAGGGCACATATATCTGGTCAACTGCTTTGTGATACCACTTTCTTCTGCAATAACGAGAAATCCGTTCCACATGCTGATAATGCCGGTCATAACGATCAGCAGTTCGACAGCATCCTGTGTAGACTCTAATATACTGTTGTTAACGGCTTCTAAGTTACCGGTAAATGCAGCCGTAATAATACCGATAATAAGTAAACAAGCCCAGAGAATATTTAACATAGGCGGTCTCCTTTTTTTCAATATATGATGAAATTTTTTAAAAATGAATATTTTGTAAAATTTGGGCAGAGGGCATTGATTTTGAGGGATAATCGTGCTACTCTTAGGGGCAGAGGCGGAGGGAGACCGTGTTAGGAAGGAGCGAGAACGATGAAAGCAACAGGTATCGTAAGAAAGTTAGATAACCTTGGAAGAGTCACCCTGCCAATTGAATTACGACGCAGTTTGAATCTTGATCTGAAGGATCCGGTAGAGATTTTTGTAGATGGAGACAGTATTATTTTGAAAAAATATGAGCCAAGAGATATTTTTACAGGAGATAGCAAAGATCTGATAGAATATCAGGGAAAGATGATCAGTAAAGATACGATTCGGAAATTGGCTAAGATTGCAGGAATCTAGATATACAGAGGGATAGGTTAGTATAAAAGGGGTTGTTTTAGTGGAAAGCCGGGTGGCTTTTTGATTAAAACAATCCCTTTTGTATATTGTGCACAAAAACACTTGTGAAGTTTTACACGAATTCTATATTAAGAATCGTTACTATTTCTTGAAAAATATCCGATATTATGTATACTAGAATCAGAGAATGAATTAGGTGGTGAGAGTGTGCGTTGCTATTATGTCAGCAGATATTA
>USBM01000186.1 GCA_900552885.1 uncultured Clostridium sp.
CAGGTACGTGGAGCACGCCAGCACTTTGCGACGTAGTAATAAGCAGAACGAACCAAAATAGGATATGGATTAAAAATATATACGTATAATTCGTAGATACATTCAGAAATCCATATCCTATTTTGCGTGAGTTCGCTTATTATAAGGAGCATTAGTGTCTGCTGCGTGCGAGTCGTAATGCGAATGTGCCTGCTGCAACATGACACCACTCAAAAGCCGGGTTCACAACCTAAAACATGCGCGTCCGTTCACTTACGCTGTGCAAGGGTAAAAATTTATTCGTTGCGGATTGCCGCAAGGGGACTTAGCTTCGTAGCCCGTTGTGCAGGGAAGAAGCCCGCCATCATGCCAATCAACGTAGAGAATACGATAGCAAGTCCTACAAGCCATAAAGGAATAGAAGAAATATTCACATCACTTCCATAATCTGCAATCATGTCCGCCATAAAGTTCGGTGCCACAAACCGGTTCAGCACAACTGACAGAACATAACTGAGAACGACTCCCGCAATTCCTCCCAGGAATCCGATAAATGCTGCCTCCGCTAAGAACATAGAACGAATATTACCTAGTCCGCAACCTAATACTTTCATAACACCAATCTCTTTGGTTCTTTCATAAGTAGACATTGTCATAGTATTGGCAATACTGATTGCAGCAACCAACATCGCAACTGCTCCGATTCCACCGAGAACCGCTTCTATGATCATAAACTGTTTCTCTGTCTCCTCGATCCATTCTTTATTCGTCTCACCATAATATCCCATATCCTGAATCTCTTGCAGTACATCTTCCACATTTGACGAATCATCTACCGTTACTACAAACTGGGAATATTTCAGATCACGGTAAGGTTTACCGGACTTATCGGTTGGCTGCCCCGGAATCACCTGATTCTCTGTATAATTCTTCTTTAGAAACGCCTTCAGGCTATCAATATCTGCATAGCAATTATATGAAAACTCTGTATAATCCGAATCCGTTCCTGCTGTAATACCTGATACTTTCAACTGTACTTTCTTCACATCCGATGTAAATGATGTATAGGTATTCGCACCATCAACCCCATCTTCATTGATACCATCATACCCTAAACTAGTATCGCCGGAATTCATAAAATTAATATCTGATTCTGTTGCTCCTGCATCTGTTGCCGATGTTGCATCATCCCCGGTCAGACTGCCGGTATTATTCTCAGCAGCGGTATCCATCCCTTCGTTACCTGACACATCAGTCCCATCAACACCCGGCGAATTCATTCCATCATCCATTGACTGGTCAGAGAAATCCGTTCCATTATCACCGGATGTATCCGAAGAATCATTCACGGAAAAATCTTCATCTACCGAGAAATCTTCTTCATCCGTTTCTGCAAAAGCCGGATCCACGCTGTCCACCAACGGCACATCTGCCGCTTCCTCCGAGGTATCCGTATCTGTATATCCATCCTCCAGAGTAATCCCACCAAATAATGGTCCCTTCATCAGGTCAACATCCGGCAACTCATTGGTCTCCCAATATGGATATTCACCGGTTGCCGTCTCAAAAAAGGAATCCCCTAACACCTGATTGCCAACGATCAGTGACAAACTGCCATTCTCCGTCTCAGGAGCTTTTCCTTCCTCCAATTCAATCTCTTTCAAATCTTTCTGCGGAATACCTATAATATTCACATAGTCTGATTCATATTTTCCAATCTGCATTGGCATGCTATATGTCAACTGCGGCTCGACTGATTCCACATGATCCATATCCAAAAATGTCTGCATTGTCTCATCATCTAACAGGCGATCCGACATACCACTATCATCTCCACCCGTCACCTGAATCTCTGTCAGACCACCTGCAGAACTCACCTGTTCCACCATCGCCTGTTTCAATCCGATACCAAGTGATAACATAACAACAATAGATGCCGTACCAATGATAACTCCCAACACAGTCAATAACGTTCTCATTTTTCTACGCCATAGATTGGTCAGACTCATTCCAAGGATATCAGAAATCCTCATCTTCTGTATCATCCTCTCCATCAACTAAATCAGAATCCTCGTTGCCCTCCACCTGAATCGTATCATCCGATTCCTGCAACAACTCATCACTTACACTTGCTAATTCCTCTGACGTTTCCGCATTTTCTTCGGAATCATCTTCCGGTAAAGCTTCCGTATCCCCATTCTCTACGTTATCTTCTGACTCTGCCTCATCTGCGAACAATTCATCCTCAAACTCATCATCCTCTTCTGCCTCAAGCAATGCAGCCATCTTCTGTTTTCTCTTCTTCAATATCAAAACAATCACAACGACAGCAACTGCGATCACGATAAGAACAATGATCAAATATACCCACCAAGGCAATCCTTCAGAGTACTCATCCGAATACTCATCATAATCATCCTCAGAAAATTCTTCGTATCCATCCTCTCCTACACTGCAAGCAACATCCTGTTCGATCTCCGATGTATTACCATCTGTATCTTCATAAGTGATAACTACTTTAATGGTTCCCGTGTCTGAATTATCTGCCACACCCGTCACATTTAAGGTTGCATACGCAGACGAATTTCCCGCAATATTACCAACATAACATTCATCACTAGTTGCTGCATCATCCTTCGCCGCTACTTTTACATTATAGATACCGGCACCACTCTGATTATTGATCGTAAACATCAGACTTCCCTCAGAACCAATCCCGATCGACTCCGGTGACATGCTGACATCTGTAACCGCCAATTTCACTTCCTGATAAATTGGAACATAAACACTTTCACTTGCAGTAAAACTATTACCGTTGCCATCATCAAAATCACCCTTGACCACAAGGCGATAATTCTTCTGCGCAAGTTCAGCCGAAGTCTTCAACTCAATCTCTACATCCCCAGTCTCACCCGCAGCAATCTTCTCCACAAATACCGCATTAGAACCAGATGTCGGAAGAAAGTTTCCCGCCTCATCTCCTACTAAAAATTTGCCATTACATACATTAGTTGTCTTTGATGAATTCTGAATATGAATGGTAATCTTGAAACTCTGCCCAGCCATTATCTTCTGCGGATCAGAATCAAATCCGGTAATGATCAGCTTAGGTGCTTCCGCTTCATCTGAATCTCCTCCGGTATAACCACTATATCCACTGTAATCATCTGAACTATCATAAGATGCATCTGAATCGTCACTTTCATCTGAATCGTCACTTTCATCTTCTGTTGTGTTCTTACTATCCGACTTGGATTTCTTTTTAGATTTCTTCTCAGAAGTCGTTGTTGTCACCCCTGTTGCCGAAAAATATATATTGATCGTCTTGATCACATAGTAATCATTGGCGGTTCCATCTGCAGCAATTTTAGTGTACTCTCCAATAAACTTAACACTCTGATAACCTTCCTCCAGATCAGAACGTGCTGTCATATTATATTCTGCTCCAAGAACAGCCTGCCTTCCCGGGTCTCCATCTGCTGTTGTGATCTTATAGGCATCTCCACTTGTCTCAAACGGAAATGCAGAATCAATCACCGGGTATACGCTTTTTAATTTGATGCTGTTTGCATCGCTTGACTTCAAATTGAATGCAACTTTAACACTCTGACCAATTACTCCGGTAATCGACTGCGTAACTTCAACACCCACATCTGAATTCTTGCCTAATGTTCCATTTGCATCAATATTGGTATTCTCAGTAGTCGTTTGAGTAGTTGCCTGGGTAGTTGCTTCTGTTGCATATACTACACCAGTCGGTATATATAACGCCCCAATCATGGAAATGCACAATGCCCATGTCGCTACCTTCTTTGTAAACATCCTATTCCATCGTTTCATTTTCTTTCTCCTTCGCATCCAGTTTCGTTCTGTCCTCTATCTTCACAATCTTACCATCTACAATCCGGATCACCTTATCCGCAATAGCAGCAAGACTATCATCATGTGTTACCATAACCAGTGTCTTCTTATGCTCATTTACAATGTGCCGCATCAGATTCATCATCTCCTTGGATGTCTTCGAATCGAGGTTACCCGTTGGCTCATCCGCAAACATAATCTTGGGATTCACCACAAGTGCACGCGCCATACCAACACGTTGCTGCTGTCCACCGGACATCTGATTCGGCTTATGCATCGCATGTTCCTTCAGTCCTACCATCCGCAGCATCTTCATTGCACGTTTCAACCGGATTGGCTTCGGAATCCCCCGGAAGGATAATGGCAATGCTACATTCTCCAACGCATTCAACGTTCCCAATAGGTTAAATGACTGAAAAATGAATCCCACATTCTCACGCCGGAACTTAACTAACTGTTTCTCATTCATCTTCTCAATGTGATGTCCATCAATCACAATCTCACCTTTACTTGGCTTCTCCAAACCGGCCAGCATATTAAGTAACGTAGATTTACCAGAACCGGAAGTACCGACAATGGCACAAAATTCACCCTCACAAACTTCAAAATCTACACCATTCAACGCACGGACTTTCGTTGAACCAACTTTATATATCTTATGTAAATTCTTCACTTGAATTACGACGTTACCCGCATCTACCCGTTCCGCCGTCTGATTCTCATTCAATCTGTTATCCTCCTTATATGCACATCAAAATGCACAAAAACCGGGTCGGTCTTATCACAAGACAAACCCGGGTACATTATAGCACATTTTTCGCCGTTGAACAGTTTTTTTAGTATTTTCTGAAATCAGTATAGATCGTGTATATATAATTGTTATA
>USBM01000187.1 GCA_900552885.1 uncultured Clostridium sp.
CAGACTTCTGCGTTTTCTTCTTGCCTGTCTTCTGCGCTGATGCAGTGCAGGCTACGCCCAGCATAAGGGCGAACATGGAGGTAATACGGTAACAACCGGTTCCGTTACAATTCCGATGATGAAGAAGACCGGATACAAGGCAGAATTCGCAGGAGCGGTAGAGGCCGCAGCATCGACCGGTGGTCAGATCATGCCCCCAATCATGGGTGCAGCAGCATTTTTGATGGCAGACTTTATCGGTGTGCCATATTCAAGCATCTTGAGTAGAGCGATCCTGCCGGCAATTCTTTATTTTGCAGGTATATTTATTACGGTACATCTTGAGGCAAAGAGATTAGGACTTTCCGGCATTCCGAAAGAAGAACTGCCAAAGTTCAAATTACTGGTTCGGAAGATCTACCTGCTGTTACCATTAGTTATGCTGGTGGTATGGGTTTCCGGTAATTACATGACGATGCAGCGTGCGGCAAGCTTTGCCATTGTGTTATCCATCGTGGTGAGTTTATTTGATAAGGAGAACCGTATTACGCTGCCGAAGTTCTTTGATGCATTAGAGGCAGGTGGTAAGAGTACGATCACAGTGGCAACGGCCTGTGGCGTTGCAGGTATCATTTCCGGTTCCATTACCATGACAGGTCTTGCAAATGAACTGATCAACGGAATCATTGCAGTATCGAACAACCATCTGATCATTGCATTATTCCTTACGATGTTGTGTTGTATCGTATTGGGAATGGGTGTACCGACAACGGCAAACTATTGTATTATGGCAGCAACCTGTGCCCCGATTCTGATCCGTATGGGCGTTCCGGCGTTGGCCGCACATTTCTTTGTATTCTACTTTGGTATTGTTGCGGATATTACGCCGCCGGTTGCATTGGCAGCATATGCAGGTTCTGCAATCGCCAAGGCGAACCCGATGAAGACGGCATTCAATGCGTCGCGGCTTGCAATTGCGGTATTCATTGTACCGTATGTGTTCTGTTTTAGCCCGGCACTTCTGATGATCGACACGAATGCAGTGGAGGTTATTCGAATTGTCATCACTTCCTTTATCGGAATCTTTGGTGTAGCCGCCGGATTGGAAGGATATTTGAAGAAGGAAATGAACCCGTTACAGCGTATTCTGTTTGTTGCGGCAGGTCTGATGCTGATCTTTCCATCCTGGATCACGGATATTGTTGGTATTGTATTGATCGTTGCTGTAATTGTATGGCAGTATGCGGAAGCAGCAAAGAAAGCATGATGTGATGGTATCAGACGAACAGAATGTGTGATGCCTGATAAAAGGAACTGTGCTTCCTATATGGATATGTAGAGTAGAAGAGATATCGTATGCGTGAAATGCGCAGCGGTATCTCTTTTTCTTTGTAGGAAAGTTCGACCTATAAAGAAAAACGTTCTGCTGTGGATGCGCACCTAGCGGAGTAGAAGATAATTGCTTTGTAATTTTGAACAGGTGCAAAAGAGTCGCAAACGGTGCTTTAATCTATATAATCATCTTGACAGCGCGTATATAACTGTATATACTGTATATATACGCAAAGGAGGTTCCTATGAATCCAATATTTTCATGTAGGCATATTACACAGGAATTTGAACATTTTAAGCTGGCGGATATTACGTTTGCGTTAGAAGCAGGGTGTATTCTTGGTGTGATCGGTAGGAATGGAAGCGGAAAGACGACCTTACTTCGGACGCTGATGGGGATGCAGAGCACACAAGGGGATGCCAAGATTCTAGGTTATTCCTTACAGAAGGATGAGAAGGAATATAAGAAACGGATTGCATATGTTCTGAATGAATCCCCATTTCGAATGAATGTCAATGCATTGACCAATGGCAGGTTGTTTGGCAGGTATTATGATAGCTTCGATCTGGAACGATATAAGGAACTTTTGGAACGGTATGAAATATTAGAGCATCCGGAGAAATTACAATCCGTCAGACAGGGGAAGAAGAATATTCAGGCACTTAACAGGTTGTCACAGGGACAGCAGATACAGCAGCAGTTGGCATTTGCATTAAGTTATGATGCCAGTGTGTATTTTATGGATGAACCGACTGGCAATCTGGATGTGGAATTTCGGGATACGTTTTATGAAGAGATTCGGAAACTGGTATCGGATGAGAGAAAAAGTGTGATCTATGCAAGCCACTTGATCGAGGAGATGGAATATTTTGCTAATTATATTCTGTGGTTGCGGGAGCAAAATGGTATCAGTCAGATTTATTTTTACGGAACAGTAGATGAGTTAAGAGATCGTTATCGAATTATAGAAGCAGAGGATGAGGTATTGAGAGGAATTCCGTCAGAGCGGATTCTGGGTGGACGGAAAGAAACGAATCATAATGAATGGCTGATCAACGTGGAACAGTATGAACTTCCGGCATCTATTAGGAAATGCGTGAGGTATCCGGAATTGAAAGAGATTATGTATTATGTAGAAAAAGGTGAGGTGATTGAGAATGTTTAGAGAGTTTGTTGCGGATTGCAAGGCACACCTACAGGACAGACCGGCCAATATTGCGGGGATCATTTTTGCAGCCCTTACCATTATGTTTTTCAATGTATGGGGCATTATTACATGTGGATACATATATAGCGTAGAGGAAGAGCCGGACATTTATCAATTGCTTCCGGAAACAGGGGAAGAGCGGAAAAGGCGTCTCATTTTCAATGCTGGCATGGAAATGCTTCTGATCGCTGTTCTGATTATGGTCAACCTGATCATTATGCATGGCTATAACCAGTCGGTGCTATTGCAGCTTCCGAATCTGTTTTTGTTAGATGCGGCATATTGCATGTACCTTTTTCATCACAAGGTCTGTAAGGTTTGCCATTGCCGGATAACCAATATATATGATGGTGTCATCTGTATTGCAGATAAAATCCTGCTTATTATATTTATCTTTTGTGGAATTGACTTGTTCAATCAGACCGGGAAAATAGCCGCGTTTGTCGAACAAAATTTTTATACAGTATTTATGGCAGGATTGGGGATTGGATTTGTTATTTTGCTGGTAGATGTGATACGGAAGGTAGGAGGCAGAAAATATGAAGATTAAGATTCAATCGAAAGGTGGTACTCCGATCTATACACAGATCAGCAATCAGATCAAAGAGGCGATTCTTACCGGACAGTTGCAAAGGGGAGAGGCATTGCCTTCCATTCGGGGGCTTTCCGCAGATCTTAAGATCAGTGTGATCACAACGAAGAAAGCATATGAGGAATTGGAACAGGAAGGAATGATCTATTCGGTTCCGGGAAAGGGATTTTTTGTGGATGATCCGGATCTGGATTATCTTGCGGAGAAGCGAACGGTTACGATAGAGGAGGAGCTGGCAGGCTGGATCGCAAAGGCGAAGGCGGCAGGCCTTGGCAAAGAAGAAGTTTACGATATGATAGAGATACTCTGGGAGGATACAGATGATTAAAGCAGAAGGATTGGGATATCATAGCAGAAAATTCAAAATGCAGGATGTTTCTTTTGAATTGGAAGATGGCTATATTTTGACCCTGTTAGGGAGAAATGGAGCAGGAAAGACAACCTTATTGGATATGCTTTACGGAGTATTAAAGCCAAACAAAGGACATGTGTATTGGAATGATGTGGATGTAACCGGAGTGCAGGCAATCGAGGCACAGACGGAGCACGGACATTTCAGGGATGAGGTTGCGTATGTCAGTGGTAAGGTGTGGTGTATGGATGAGATTCCGATAGAGAAGAATATTGCTTTGTTTTCGGGGCTGTATCAGCATTGGGATGCAGAGCGGTTTGAGACGATATTAGAACGGCTCAGATTCCCAAAAGAACGGTTGCAGAGCAGGTACGATGAGCTGTCTACCGGCCAGAAGATGCAGGTGCAGATTGCATTTCATTTAGCAAGGAATCCCAGACTTTTATTGATGGATGAACCGATGGCAAACTTAGATCCGGTTGTCAAGACAGGCCTTTGGGATTTGCTATCCCATCAGTGCAGGGACGAGGATATGGGACTGATCATCAGTACACATTTAGTGGAAGAGATAAATGATATCACGGATTATATAGCAGTATTGAAGGATGGAAATATAGTTGCGTATGGGGAATGTGGACGGCTGTTGTCTGAGAATCAATGCAGCGATGTAAGAGAATTGATGAGGAGGCTTGGCTGATGGAAAAGAGTAGACAGGGGCTTGCAGAAGAGGATTGGTTGATGGAAAAGAATATACAAGATATTGCGGAAGAGGTACGTGCACATAGTGGAAGCGGTCGCAGATATGCCAATATATGTTTTGTTGTCAGCATACTGGCAGGCATTCTTTTGATGGTATTTCGGGATGACGAACGGATGAAGACATGGTTAGCAGGCGATGGCGTTTTGTTAGTATTAGAAACAGGATGTTTTACCTATTGGTTTTATCGAAGCTATCTGATGTGGCAGTTGCAGGAAAAGTACAAGAACCTCAAGATGGAAGCGCAAATGAGCGAGTGGATGCGCGTACATAATATACCCATAAAAGAGTATTTTCACTATGTTGCCGGAAAGCTGCTGCCGTATCAAATGATCTTATTTGCTGCATTTCTTGTGTGTGCCTTATTTTCTGATCGTAAATTACAATATATAGGTGTTTCGATTCTTTGCATTGCAGTATCTTTTCTAATTGGATATTTGTATGAATTTTATTATTATAA
>USBM01000188.1 GCA_900552885.1 uncultured Clostridium sp.
GCACAAAGATACATAACTTATCTTTCTCCATACGGTACATCTCCAAACCCAATCTCCGCATTCGGATCAATTGCATCCCGGATTGCCAACACATAATCACGTAGAGCACATGCATTACCACTTCCTAAACAATATATACCTTTTGCAGACTCACGACCACCTAATAACAACATTGCTCTTGCAGCATCGTCTGAATACAGATAATCCCATTGTTGTTCTCCTTTCGTTAAAGATGGACGTTCTCCTTGTAACAACTTACGAATTGTCGACATAACCATCGTATTATCATTATCATATGGTCCGTATATGCTTAAAATTCTGACCCAGACATATCGAAGTCCCACCTTCTGACATTCTATCCGACTCATCTGTCCGGCACATAGCTTTGCCATACCATAACCATTCTCGGGAAATGTCGGTATTTTCTCATTCAGCTCGCCTTCATATCTACCGTATTCTGCCTGAGAACCCGCTCCTACAAAGGTATGACATCCTAATCTTGCCGCTAATGCCACCGCATCTAAGGTATATTCAACATTCTTAAGCTGTACTGTCATATTATTTCTACCATCACCAGTAGTTGCCGCCCACCCCAGATGATAAAAAGTATCACACGCTTGTATCTTACTTGTATCCAGATTCTTCAATTGCTCAAGATCACATTCTATTAAATGAACTTTCTCATGCTGTGGAATGCGGATATTACGTGCCGAATTCTTTCGAACCAAAGCATACACTTCTATTCCTTGTTGGATACATTGTTGTATAATTGCAATACCTATTGAACCGGTTGCACCTGTCAGAACAATTCGTTTCATACTTTCAACCTTTCAATTCTTTTATGTTATCTAGATCTAATTTCATAAGTTTCTCAAACAAATCCCGATCCATCAACGGTTCCTGATCCTGATTGGGTTTTCCAAATTCCAGTTTAGGGAATACATACGTTGGCTCATCTAATTTTATCTCCAAAAATTCCGGACCTGACATTGTCAAAACCTTCTCATCTATATCATCCACAGACTCTATACAATGATATGGTATCTTATATGCCTGTGCGATACCTTTGAAATCAGGAACTGTATATCCTCCAGCAGGAACTGTCTGGTAATAATTATCTTCAAAATACATCTCCTGAAAATGACGTATCATTCCAAGTGCTACATTATTAACAAGAATTATCTTAATTGGCAACTGTTCTCGTACTATTGTCTGTAATTCCTGTATATTCATCTGTATTCCACCATCACCATTGAAGCTATACACTACATCCCCTGTAGCAATTGCACAACCAATTGACGCAGGAAGTGAATATCCCATAGCTCCATGCCCACCAGAAAAGAATACTCTTTGCTGATTCTTTATCTCAAGAGACTGTGCAACCCAAACCTGATTCTGTCCTACATCTGTAGTAATAATCGCCTTATCCGCAAGGTGATCACTTAATCTCGTCATAATACGATTCGGGGTTCGGTCATCCATCCCTTGTAAACATTCCTTCAAATAATCACAGATTACTTTCCAGTCCGCATATTCCCGATCTGGCAACTGCTTATCTAAATAATCAATTACATTTCCCAAATCCGCACATATAGGAATCTCATTATCATGTACTTTATACTGTAACTCGCCCTCATCAATATCAACCCGGATTAATGTGGAATCTGGAGCAAATCGATTACGTTGTGCACCTACCTGACGAACATCCAATCTTGCACCTAATGTAATGACCAAATCACTTTTAGCAACAATAAAATTAGCACATCTAGTTCCATAAGCCCCAATAAATCCATAGCTTTGATCACCTACAACATCCACAGCCAACATTGTTGTCACAACCGGAATTCTACATCTTGAAAGTAATTTTCTTAACGCAGCAACTTTTCCTGCAATCTTCACACCATTTCCAACAATTAAAACCGGTTTTTCTGCTTTTTGTAATGCATCCACTAATACTTCATATGCGGATTCATCTTCTACACAACGAACTGATTGTTTCGTGTCTTCTTCATATCCCTTCATGTTTTCCGGAGCTATATCAGCTCTGAAAATATTCATTGGAATATCTAATAAAACCGGTCCCTTACGACCTTCATTTGCAGCCATAAAAGCATAATCCAAATACCATTTTAATTTATCTGCTTCTTCTACACGAATTGCATACTTCGTTATCGGTTGCACCATACTTACAATATCGGTTTCCTGAAAGCCTCTTTGTCTAACCCCCAGATTTCCCTTTGATTCAAATGTATTGACCTGGCCTGTTATAAACAGGGTTGGAATGGAATCATAATACGCATTGCATATACCTGTAATTAGATTCGTAGCTCCCGGTCCGCTTGTTGCATACGCAACACCTACCTTACCACTAGCTTGTGCATAACCACATGCAGCAAACGCTGCTCCCTGTTCATGATATGTTACATGTGCTGTAATCTTATCGGGATATTTACTAAATGAATCCATCAAATGTGTAACCATTCCTCCCGGATAACCAAACACGTCCGTAATTCCTTTATTAATCAAATATTCTACTATATAATCAGATGCTTTCACAACTCCACCACTTTCACTCTGTTGTTATTCTCTTACCGATTCACAGCTTCTTTAATCACCTGTGCCATGTAATCAATCATCTCATCGGTCATTCCCGGATATACACCTACCCAGAATGTATCTCTCATAATACGATCTGTATTCGCAAGATCACCTACAATACGATATCCTTCCCCAGATGCTCTCATCTGATCAAAACAAGGATGCTTTGTCAGATTACCTGCAAATAACATTCTTGTCTGCACACCATGATTCTCAATATATGGAACTACCTTATTACGATCCACACCTTCCTTACATGTGATAAGAAATCCGAACCAGCTTGGTCTTGAATTCTCACACGGTTCCGGAAGGATCAGCTTATCCTCACATCCTGCAAGTGCAGCTTTCAGACGGTCAAAATTATGTCTTCTCTTCTCAACAAATCCCGGGAACTTCACAATCTGCGCACATCCAACAGCAGCCTGCATATCCGTTGCTTTCAGATTATATCCAAAATGTGAATATACATACTTATGGTCATATCCTAATGGTAACTCTCCATACTGCTTATCGAAACGATGACCACAAAGGTTATCCTGACCAGATGCACATACACAGTCTCTTCCCCAGTCACGGAAAGAACGGATACACTTGTTAAGCAATGCATTATTCGTATATACGGCACCACCTTCACCCATTGTCATATGATGTGGAGGATAAAAAGAAGACGTTCCGATATCACCAATCGTTCCGGAGAACTTCTCTTCTCCATCAATCGTATACTTCGTACCTAACGCATCACAGTTATCCTCGATCAACCACAGATTATGCTTATCACAGAATTCCTTGACTGCTTTAAGATCAAATGGATTACCCAATGTATGAGCTGCCATAACCACCTTAGTCTTTGGGGACAATGCCGCCTCTAACTGTGTGACATCCATGTTATATTGCGGAATCGTTACATCGATGAATACAGGAACAACCCCATACTGAATTGCCGGAGTAACTGTCGTTGGGAATCCCGCTGCAACTGTAATCATCTCATCGCCCGGCTTTACCTGACGATCTCCTAATAATGGAGAAGTCAATGCCATAAATGCATTCAGATTCGCTGAAGAACCGGAATTTACCAATGAGCAATATTTCACTCCCAGATAATCTGCAAACTTCTTCTCAAATTCTGCGGTATATCTTCCTGCTGTTAACCAGAACTCCAATGCAGAATCGACCAAATTACACATCTCTTCGTGATCATATACACGTGATGCATAGGTAATACGATCGCCTGGTTCAAATGGTTTCTTCTGATTATGGAATGTATCACAATATTCTGCAACCATTCCTAAGATCTCTTTCTTTGCCTGTTCTTCTGTCTTGTTTTCAAACATGTTATTAGTCCTCCCATTTCTTCCAAGGTGCTTTATTCTGTTCCCATAACTGCTCTAAGATATCTTTCTCTCTCTTCGTATCCATGCACTGCCAATATCCGGTATGTGAATACGACATCAATTCTCCTTTTGCAGCCAGACTTTCCAATGGCTTCTTCTCAAAGACAGTATCATCCCCATCAATATAATCAAAAATCTCCGGTTCTAATACCATATATCCCGCATTAATTGGTGAACCATCTGTCACACTCTTTTCTCTGAACGAGTGTACTGCATTATCACCACCAATGTCAAGCACTCCCTTAGCCTGTTCCAATAAAACAGAGGTAAGTGTTGCAATCTTTCCGTGTGCTTTATGAAATTCCACCAGATCATGAATATTTACATCACATACACCATCGCCATAGGTCATCATGAATGTCTCATTCTCCACATACGGTTGAATTCGCTTAATACGGCCCCCCGTCATCGTATGCAATCCAGTATCCACTACCGTTACTTTCCACGGCTCTGAATACTGATTATGAACGATCATCTTATTACCCTGTGTAAAATCGAATGTAACATCTGATGTATGCAGGAAATAATCTGCAAACCATTCTTTGATCACATGCTGCTTATACCCCGCACATATTACAAATTCATTATATCCATAATGTGAATATTCCTTCATAATATGCCACAAAATCGGCATTCCACCAATCTCAATCATTGGCTTTGGTTT
>USBM01000189.1 GCA_900552885.1 uncultured Clostridium sp.
TATCGCTGTAGGATAGTATAAGAATCTGAGGCAATGTTTCAATATATATGAAACATTGTTTCAGATTTTTTTGATTCCGGTAAACTTTTTTTTGAAACATTTTACCAACCGAACGTGAAACGATTGTATTCATTTGGATATTTTTGTATAGTGAGTTTACTAAGAAATGAGTACGAAATGCGCGCAGTTAACTCAGGAGAAGAAAAAGAATACTTATCCTATGGGATGGAAAGAAAGGAGTGTTTATTATGGCTCAGACTCAGGTAAGAGACTATGCAAAGCTTGCAGCAGACATTATCGTTGCTGTTGGCGGAGAGAAGAATATTTCAAATGTAACACATTGTGCGACCAGATTACGGTTGGTATTAAAGGAGACACCGGCAGATGCAGAGGAGAAGATTTCAACTATGCCGGGTGTTATCACAGTCGTTCAGAATAACGGACAGTTTCAGGTAGTAATTGGAACACATGCGAAAGATGTATATGCGCATGCAGCGGATATTTTACAGATCGGTGATAATGGTATGGAAGGTGGGGATGTACCAAAGCAGGGAATCGTGAACCGGATCATTGCAACGATGTCGGCTGTATTTGCCCCATTTGTATATATCCTTGCAGCAGCCGGTATCTTACAGGGTTGTTTGATCCTGATCAACCTTGCAGCACCTTCTTTTGCAAATACAGGAACTTATGAAGTATTAAGCCTGATGTCATGGGCACCGTTTACGTTCCTGCCAATCTTTATCGCAGTAACGGCATCAAAGCATTTTAAATGTAATCAGTTTGTTGCAATCGCTTGTTGTGCAGCATTAGTCAGCCCTTCCTTAACGGAGTTAGCGGGAAGAGTGGCAGAGGGTGAGACAATCCGGTTGCTTGGTATGAGGTTAGCAGAGACAACTTATACCTCTTCTGTATTGCCACCATTGTTATTAGTATGGGTACTTTCTTATCTGGAGAAGTTCATTGAGAAACATCTTCCGGATGCGGTGAAAGCATTATTTACACCGTTCCTTTGTATCCTGATCATGGTTCCGCTTACTTTACTGATCATTGGACCGGTCTCTACAGGAGCAGCCAATGGAATCGCAGCAGGATATAACACATTAGTTAAAGTTGCTCCACCTCTTGCAGCAGCAATCGTTGGTGGTGTATGGCAGGTGATCGTTATCTTCGGTGTTCATTGGGGTGTTACACCAATGATTATGGCGAACTTCGCAAATCAGGGATTTGATTCCTTCCAGGCATTCCAGACATGTGCGGTATGTGCACAGATGGCAGCCGCATTTGGTGTATTCTTAAAGTCAAGAAATAAAGAGACAAAGAACGTAGCATTATCCGCTGGTATCACCGGTGTATTCGGTATCACAGAGCCGGCTATTTACGGTGTAACCTTAAGATTCAAGAAGCCTTTTATCTGCGGATGTATCGCTGGTGGTATTGGTGCCGTTGTGGCAAGCTTCTTTAATGCAGTAAACTATGTATACGCAGGTCTTCCTGGATTATTAACTGTAGTGAACTCTATCAACAAAGATAATATGACACCATTCATCGGTGAGGTGATCGGTCTAGCAATCTCTATCATCGGTGCAATCGTATTAGTTCAGATCGTTGGTTTCGAAGATGCTCCGGAGAAGAAGGCAGCACCGGCAGCAACGGATGATACAACAGCAGCACCTGCTATTGATACAACAGATAAGACAGTTGCAAGCCCATTATCAGGACAGGTGATCGCATTAGCTGATGTAAAAGATCCTGTGTTCTCAACAGAAGCATTAGGAAAAGGTGCAGCTATTATACCAAGTGAAGGTAAGGTAGTGGCTCCGTTTGACGGACAGATCGTAAGTGTGTTAGATAGTCATCATGCAGTGGGTATTGAAGGTAATAATCAGGTTGAGGTGTTGATTCATGTGGGAATGGATACCGTAAAGTTGAATGGTAAGCATTTTGCAGCCCATGTAGCAGAGGGTGATATTGTAAAGAAGGGTGATCTGTTGATCAGCTTCGATATCGATGCGATCAAGGCAGAGGGGTATGAGGTAACAACACCGGTTGTTGTAACGAATACCGATGAGTATGACAATATCGCAGTATTAGCAAACGGAACGGTTGCATCAGGAACAGAGCTTCTTAGAGCTGAATAGAAAGAAACATATATCAGAAATTCTGTTTTATGACAGATCATTTAGAATTCAAAGAGGAATCCTTCCGGATACCTGTAAAAGGTGGATGCTACATTATTTTACAGGTATCGGAAGGTAATCGGAAAGAGAGGAACGGATATGGGATTACCAAGTGATTTTCTGTGGGGTGGCGCAGTTGCTGCGCATCAGTTAGAAGGAGGATGGAATGCAGGCGGCAAGGGACCAAGTGTTTCGGACGTACTGACAGCCGGTGCACATGGAGTTGCCCGTCGGATTACCGATGGAGTATTAGATGGTGAGAATTATCCAAATCATGAGGCAATAGATTTTTATCACAGATACAAAGAGGACATTGCATTATTTGCAGAGATGGGATTTAAATGTTTCCGTACCAGTATTGCATGGACCCGTATTTTCCCAAACGGAGATGAGGATACTCCGAATGAGGAAGGTTTACAGTTTTATGATGATATGTTTGACGAGCTGTTGAAGTATGGAATTCAGCCGGTGATCACATTAAGTCATTTTGAGATGCCATATCATCTTGCCAAGGAATACGGCGGCTGGTATAACCGCAAATGTATCGATTTCTTTGTGAAATATGCAGTTACCGTTATGGAACGGTATAAGAATAAGGTAAAATACTGGATGACATTTAACGAGATCAATAACCAGAGTAATACACATGCAGATATCTTTGGATGGACCTGCTCCGGTGTGAAGTTCTCAGAGTATGACAATCCGGAAGAAGTGATGTATCAGTGTGCACACCATGAATTAGTGGCAAGTGCTTTAGTTGTGAAGAAAGGTCATGAGATCAATCCGGACTTCAAGATCGGATGTATGTGTTCCTTTGTACCATTTTATCCATATTCCTGTAACCCGGAGGATGTAATGACAGCGGTTGAGTCTATGCATGAGAGATATCATTTCTCTGATGTGCATGTAAGAGGTCATTATCCGGCATTTACGAAGAAGTATTGGGAACGTAAGGGATATCAGATCAAGATGGAGCCGGAAGATGAGAAGATTCTTGCAGAAGGTAAGGTAGATTATCTTGGCTTCAGTTATTATATGACTAATACGGTAAAGGCAGATGCAGTCAAGGATACGACGGAAACAACAGATGGAAGTTCTGTGCATTCTGTTGCAAATCCTTATATCAAAGTAAGTGACTGGGGATGGGCAATTGATCCGACCGGATTGCGTTATGCATTGAACAGCCTGTATGAGCGTTATGAGATTCCGCTATTCATTGTAGAGAATGGATTTGGAGCCATTGATGTGAAGGAGGCAGACGGAACATGTAATGATGACTACCGTATCGCATACCTGAAAGCACATATTGAGGCAATGGAAAAAGCAGTCAACTATGATGGGGTTGACCTGATGGGTTATACTCCGTGGGGATGCATTGACCTGGTATCCTTTACAACAGGTGAGATGAAGAAACGTTATGGTTTCATCTATGTAGACAAGAACAATGATGGCAGTGGAACCTTAGAACGCAGCAGGAAACGTTCTTTTGACTGGTATAAGAAAGTGATCGCAAGCAACGGGAATGATCTTGACGCATAAATGATTGCAAAAGATAATGCGGGTAGAATGCATAATGCGTTCTACCCGTTTCCTGTATATAGACTGGGAAAGTGCTGTTTTGTCTGATGATGAGTCGGGTATAGATGCGTGCCTACACAAAAGTTTGTATTAAGAGAATATATATTTGGCTTGTTAATATCAGATTTTAGATATAATATAAAGTATATTTGTAGGAGGATAAAAGTATGATTGCGGAATATTTTAAGAAACTGGATTGGAGACGTGTCGCAGTGATGTGCATTGGAACAATTTTTATTGCAATGGGCGTTGCCATCTTTAAGTTTGCGGCATTGGGAAATGATCCGTTTAATGCCATGTCAATGGCATTGGGAGGATGTACACCGATCACATATGCGAACTGGTGCATTATTGTGAATGGCTGCTGCTTTCTGATTCAGCTTCTGCTGGGACGGCATTATATCGGATTAGGAACAATCGTCAATGCACTTTTTCAAGGATATATCGTAACATTTTTTTATTTTCTTTTTACATCACATCTGCCTGCTCCGGAGAGCTTGTGGATAAAGATTCTTGTGATGTGCGTTGGGGTAGTTGTATGTTGTCTGGGCATTTCATTATATCAGACATCGGATGTTGGTGTTGCACCATATGATAGTATCTCTTTGATCATGACCGAGCGACTGAAAAAAGTACCGTACTTCTGGTGCAGAATATCCAATGATGCTATCTGTGCCATTGTTGCGTATGTGACAGGTGGACTTGTCGGAATCGGAACGGTTGTATGTGCATTCGGACTGGGATCTGTGACACATTTTTTTAATAAGCATTTTACGGAACCGCTCTTTTTTCATCTTGAGAATTAATGAATCACCCTTGCACAGCGTAAGTGAGGACGGACGCACGAAATGTTAGGTTGTGAATCGGTTGCAAGAATATAACATATCATC
>USBM01000190.1 GCA_900552885.1 uncultured Clostridium sp.
GAGTGGTTGTCAGGTGGTGTAGGATATGTGTATAGCAGCTACTTATCGGACAAGGGATTTCTACTTTGGAAGAACATTGGATTATGAATTTTCCTATGGAGATGAAGTGACCATTATGCCGCGTAATTATGAGATTGCATTTCGGCATATGGGTGTGGTGAAGTCGCATTATGCGATAATCGGTATGGCATATGTGACAGACGATTACCCACTTTATTATGATGCGATCAACGAAAAGGGTGTCGGCATGGCAGGTCTTAATTTCGTGGGGAATGCAGCGTATGCGGAAGTGGTGGATAATAAGGACAATGTTGCCCAGTTTGAATTCATTCCATGGATCTTATCGCAATGTGCAAGTGTGAAGGAGGCAAGAGCGCTACTTGCCAAGATGAATCTGGTCGGTACGCCTTATAATGAGCAGTTGCCGGCAGCACAGCTTCATTGGATGATAGCGGATGCAAAGGAATGTATAGTGGTAGAGAGCATGGCAGACGGCGTGCATATTCATGATAATCCGGTAGGGGTCATGACGAATAATCCCCCGTTTGACATGCAGATGTTTCTACTTAATCAGTATATGGGATTGTCGGAGAAACAGCCGGAGAATCATTTTTCAAAAGAATTGCCATTACAGACTTATAGCAGGGGAATGGGAGCAATCGGGCTTCCGGGTGATCTGTCTTCTACCTCTAGATTTGCGAAGGTTGCCTATACAAGAATGCATGCAGTATCGGAGAATTCAGAGGAAGCAAGTGTCAGTCAGTTCTTTCATATATTAGGTTCGGTAGATCAACAGAGAGGCTGCTGTGAGGTCAGTGAAGGAAAATACGAGATTACAATCTATACGTCCTGCTGTAATGCAACAAAAGGAATCTATTATTATACATCTTATGATAACCACCAGATTACAGGAGTAGATATGCACCGGGAGAATCTGGATGGAACAGAGATTATAAGATATCCGATAGTGAAAGAAGAGCAGATTCACTGGATGAATTAAATAATATAATATGTTATAATAAAGATGATGACATCCTGCCATTATGCAGGATGTCATCCGTACATAGAATAGAAACTACAGTATTATGTGAGAGAATGGAGGCAGGTATTATGAGATTTTTCATTGACACAGCGAATGTAGAGGAGATTAAGAAGGCAAATGATATGGGTGTGATCTGTGGTGTTACGACGAATCCATCATTAATTGCGAAAGAGGGCAGGGATTTCACCGAAGTAATCAAGGAGATCACAACGATTGTAGACGGTCCGATCAGTGGTGAAGTGAAGGCTACTACAACAGATGCAGAGGGGATGATTGCAGAGGGAAGAGAGATTGCGGCTATTCATCCTAACATGGTGGTGAAGATTCCGATGACGATTGAGGGGTTGAAAGCGGTTAAAGTGTTAGCTGCAGAAGGTATTAAGACGAATGTAACACTGATCTTTACTCCGGCACAGGCAATCCTTGCTGCCAGAGCAGGTGCTGCCTATGTGTCTCCGTTTTTGGGAAGATTGGATGATATCAGTTCTATGGGTGTTACTTTGATCGAGGAGATTGTACAGATCTTTGATAACTATGATCTGGATACTGAGATCATCTGTGCGTCTGTCCGTAACCCGATCCATGTGATTGATTGTGCATTGGCTGGGGCAGATATCGCAACGGTTCCATATAAAGTAATTGAGCAGATGACAAAGCATCCACTGACGGATCAGGGAATTCAGAAGTTTAAGGCAGATTACGAAGCAGTTTTTGGAAAGTAGAAGGAAAGTATAATTATGACAGAACAAGAGAAAATGTTAGCAGGAAAGATATATGATCCAAGCGACAAGCAGTTAGAAGCAAGAAGGGTATTAGCACATAAGTTGTCTAAGATGTATAATGACACCTTTGAGACGGCAGAAGAAAAACGCAAAGAGATATTAGATGAACTTATGCCGAACCGAGGTGAGGGAACCTATTTGCAGGGACCGATATATTTTGACTATGGTCAATTTACGACTATGGGAGAATGTTGTTATGCGAACTTTAACTTTACGGTACTAGATACTTGTCCGGTAACGATCGGAGATAATGTATTCTTTGGACCGAATTGTACGATTGCGACACCGATGCATCCGTTCCGGTGGCAGGAACGCAATCTGAAACGTAAGCTGGATGGAACATTTTATGATGACGAGTATGGTAAGCCGGTCACAATTGGTTCGAATTGCTGGATCGCCAGTAATGTTGTGATCGCAGCAGGCGTTACTATTGGAGAAGGCTGTGTAATCGGAGCAGGAAGCGTTGTGACGAAGGATATTCCGGCTAACTCATTAGCAGCAGGGAATCCGTGTCGGGTAATCCGTCCGATCACAGAAGAGGATTCCATTCGGAACCGAAAGGAATTGTTATGAAGCAGTATAAAGTGATACATATCATAGAGCCGGATTTTGGCTGTGAGGGATTGCCGGATGGTTCCGTTCGGATGGATCAGGTAATACTTCAGGATGAAGAAGGTGTCCGGATAATTGTTGAGGTTGCAGATGCTTACCTTTATGAACAACGGATTGATGAGGGTGATGTTGTTATAAGAACTGAGCAGGAACTACGGAGGTTATAGCATGGAGCATATTGCAAGGGATATTGGAACGACGAAGTATGAAGCAATCGGTATGCCTTATGCTACAGAGGAATTCTATCGTCCGACACCAGAGGAGTTGGAGCATTTGAAGGAGATTGTGCAATCGGAAGGAGTAGAATTAGAAGATTTTCGATAAGGTTATATAGAACAAGAGAGAATTACGCCTGGTAATTTTCTCTTTTTTTATTATAATTAAAGTGAGAATAGTGAATAGATACAGAAAAGAGGAAAAACGTTAAAATGATTCAAAACATATTACACAGCAATATATTCATAGGATATTTATGCATCATCAATCTGATAACATTTGCAGTCTACGGCATTGACAAGTGGAAGGCGAAGCACAACAAATGGCGTGTACGGGAAGCAACGTTATTGGGACTGGCGGTGATCGGTGGTTCCGTCGGGGCATTTGCGGGAATGTATACGTTTCGACATAAGACAAAGCATTGGTATTTTGTGGTGGGTGTGCCACTCATTTTTGTAATACAGACAGCGTTATTGGTTTACTGTGGATGGATACGATAAGATTAGAAATGTTGAGCACATATACGGATTCGTATTCCTGCAAGGACTTAATTTATAATAAGAAGGTGAATTCATGTTTGGAAGAAAGAGACACAAACAGACAAGTACATATGATGCAACAAAAATGCGACCAGTCATCCGTGCAAGTATCTGCACGGGAGAACAGGTCGCAGGTTTTAAGGATTTGCAGACAGGCAGATTTTCCGAGATCATGTTGATACGGGATGCATCCGATCTTAAGCAATTCTGTACCCAGTATGGAGTAGAGCAGTCTGCAATTACAAAAGAGTACTAAATGATTATTCTATGCTTCCTGTGTATGTGTTTCCTTTACATTCTGTTCTGCGAATATTTTACCGAACAGGAAACGAATGATCGGTCCACAATACATAAGCTGCCAGAAGAATGCAACCGGGAAGTTCATAAAGGTAGTCTGTGCCCATACGGCGACTATCTGGTTGCCGGCATCCTTGAATAGAATGGTTGCAATGAGGCTCATGACCGGACACATAATGCAGATGATCATGATGGAGATTGCAAGAGTAATCATAATTGGACGATCCTGTAAAGTTACAATCCGGAATGCTAATTTATGAGCAAGATTGTCAACTACAAGTAATTCTAAGAAAAAGGCAACCGGCCACATGATCAGTAATTCATGGAATGCAAGTCCGGGAGTATCCTAAAGTTTGTGTAAACCTCCAAACTGATGTAAGATAAAATTACTCAGTTTGGAGGTTATTTTTATGGCAAGAAGAAAAGACAGCCCACAAAAAGCAGCAATGAGAGAAATGATGCGTGACTATCTGAAAAATAATGATATCAGCATCAAAGATGGCACCGATGTTAACAGCATCATGCGTGACATGATGTCTGTCATTTTGGAAGGTGCTTTGGATGAAGAACTGGATGAAGAATTAGGATATTCCAAGTATGACTATCGAAACAAAGAAACAGACAATAGTAGAAATGGACATTCCAGCAAAACCATGCACACCAGTTATGGAGATATGGATGTGGCAATCCCAAGGGATCGTAATGGTGATTATGAACCACAGCTGATTAAAAAATATCAGAATACCGTAACTCAGGACATGGAAGAAAAAATACTTTCCATGTATGCCAAGGGAATGACAACTGGAGACATTGAATCCCACATGCGTGAATTATACGATATTGATATTTCTGACAGCACAATCAGCCGGATCACAGATAAAATCCTGCCGATTGTAAAAGAATGGCAGGAACGCCCTCTGGAAGAAGTGTATGCTGTAGTATTTATGGATGCAATCCATTATCATGTCCGCAGTGAAGGACGTATTGTAAAACGTGCGGTTTACATTGCTCTTGGTATCGACATGAATGGAAAAAAAGATGTCCTTGGAATGTATGTTGGAGAAAACGAAAGTGCAAAGTTCTGGCTTTCTATCATGAATGGATTAAAAAACAGAGGTGTTGAGGATATCCTGATTGCATGCGTTGATGGTTT
>USBM01000191.1 GCA_900552885.1 uncultured Clostridium sp.
TAGTAGAAGTAATTGTAATCTTCTTCAAGTTCTTGCAATTCTTAAATGCATTCTTTCCAATCTTGGTTACATTTTTACCAATCTTAATATTGGTTACTTTCTTATTATTCTTAAATGCATTGTTTGCAATATCCGTTACCGTATATTCCCTGCCGGCAATCACTACTTTATCCGGCACCGTCACCGTCTTAGCCGATGTATTACCTGATTCTGTATATGTTACCGTCATATCTCCACTTTCTGTTGATGTAATCTGATAAGAATCCGTTCCCTGCTTTACAACCTCTCCTATCTGTGGAGTTGCTGCTGACACAGCGGGTTGCGTGTCCGGTGATTGGACAACTGCTGGCTGTTCTACCGGAACAGCCGGCACCTCAACAGGCTGAACCAACATCGGAATCTCTTCCGATAGGACATCACCACATCCAATACAGACCTTAGTACGTAATCCCTTTTCTGTATATGTCGGTTCCTTTATCGTCTGCCAATCTCCATAGTAATGAATATGTACATTATTTTTGCCCACTTCCGGGTTACTATAAGAAATTTGTTGGCTATCGTCATCTTCAGCATCAAAAAACACAATTATCTTACTTGTTTCGTTCCAGTCATCAGGAACCACTCCTGTCCAAGTAAACGTCCTTATCTCACCTACCTGAAACGGATAACTCGTATTGTGATCCACAATTTGACCAGCATTGTCCCGAAGTTCGCCATACTCTATGCTCGGTTTATTACCCGAAGAATAATATACCGTAACAAATCCAGCATGCAATGGTTCTTCCCAACAATTCTTAATCCGAATTGCAAAGGTAGCCGTCTTCCCGATCTCAAATTCGCCCACCAATTTCATCGATACTTCACTTATTGTTTCAGAATATCCATTTACGGCCACTCGCATTATCGTGGTATCTTTGCTGGAACTTCCATCTGACACAGTACAAATATAGTATGATGTCTTATCACCAGCATTGACCACAAAGGTCTTGTCCTTTCCTTCTAACTCTATTCTATTACCATTTTCTAAGCGATACCATTGATACGTTAGATCTCCATCCTGTATCTCCGTTCCTGCATCCACATGAAGAGTCACAGAAGTTCCCGCATCTACCCAGACTTCACTATAATTCGTATCGTTTATATATGCTTTTGTTATACGAACCGTATCAAAAGAATAACTACTCTTTCCGATATAAATACAATTTAGCATCTGATAATTATAATCATATGTATTATTCCATGTAACTGTATACTTTCGGTCTTTTTTCAAAGATATATATCCATAATTTGCACCTTGTGTAAACCTATATGCATTATCTCCATTCTCATCAACAATACTAATATCCGTTAGCGATGACATTCCACACCATGATCCACCATATATATTAGGCACATCACATACCATATAATCCATTTTTTCACCAGCCATCATACTATAAACGCCATCTTCGTCTACCGCCAGAGATCCATATAACTTTCCATCACTATATTGTCCTAATATAGATACCTGACCCACTTTCATATCCGTATATTGATTCATCTCACCGGTTGATTCAAACGCAATATTATTATCCTTACAAATCTTTTCTAACACACCACCGCTTGGTGCATGCACCGTCACATCATATGCCCTTGTGCCGGATTCTTCTGTAGACTTAAACGGACTATAATCTGTTCCATCCTGATATGTACCAATCTGACAGGACGCATTTGCAATATAGCAATCTTTCAAATCCATATTCCCAAAACTACCGTTCCCTATTACATATACAGACTCTGGAATTCGAATAGACGATAGCTTACAATTTCCGAACGCCCCGCTTCCAATGACTAATACTCCTTCCGGAACTATATATTCGTCCTGATCTCCACCACAATATTTCACTAGTTTATTATTCATAATGAATGCATTATTTTCAAATCTTCCGTATTTACTTCCATTTGGGAAAATAACCTGTTCAATCGGCTCATTACTAAACTCATTTGTTCCCCCAAGGCTTTGCAAAGTTGACGGCAATTCAAGTATTTTCAAATTACTACAACCGGAAAATGAACCATTTCCTAAACTTTCCACATTTTCTGAAATAGAAACCTTTGTAATGCTAGTACATCCCTCAAATGCCCGGTCATCAATCTTCTTCACCGGATATCCATTAATCTCACCCGGAATCACTACTTCTGTCGCATTTCCTTCATATGATTCGATTGTACAATACATATCACTTTCTGTTTTATCTACACGATATACTAAATCCTGATAAATTCCTGCCAAATCAGATTGTTTCATGTTGACTTTAATATCACATCCAGATGGGGTAACTATAATTCTGTATTTAACGCCCGCCTTTATATAATGTGCACAATCCACCTCAAAACCATCTTTACTATATGCTATATTATAATTTTGGCAAAAATCTTCAATCCAATTTTCGTCACTGTCTTCATGGCTCCATATTACATTTACATTTGCTAATATACCATCTTGTAATCCATCCGCACTCATATGTAGTGCATAACCTTGCGTTTCCGATGGACTAAAATAAAACTTTGCAATTCCAGAAATAGTAATTGGTTCTTCACTTAACGGCAATGTTGGTATTGTTTCACCCGGAACTATTGTCCCCTCACCATCTTCTGCATTTACAGGTTCCTTACAGACAATAACCATCAAGCATAACACTAAAAAAGTTATCACACGCTTCCACTTTTTCATAATAATCGCTCCTTCCCTTGTTCATGTTCCTTTGATACATGAATAAACCTCTTACTGTAATACCTCAACATTTTCATCGCATTCATAATCGACTATATTCTTTCCTCTCAGGTCTAAGCTCTGTAACAGATTCCCATTACAATATATTTGTTCCAAATAAGGATTCCCTGATAAGTCTAATTCTTTTATCTGATTCTCCGAACAATCAAGATATCGCAACTTCCCGTTATGACTTACATCCAACGATGTCAGCTTATTTGACCAACAGCTCAAACTCTCCAAATTAGGATTCGCACTGACATCAATATTGGCAAGCTGACCGCTTCCAACAACTAGATCTGTCAGTTCCGGTAAATCCTTAAATGTGACATCACCTTGTAGATCGTAGAACTGCCAATTTATACATATAAGTCTGCCATCCTTCCATTCATACGAACAAGAATCTTCGTTCCAAGATATCTCTGCTCCTTTTGCAGCCTGCTCCTGAATAATCTTATTCACCGCAGCTATATCATCCTGATTACGAACTGGATTCCACCCCGTTACTTTTGCACTTTCTTGCCATTGAATATAATAGAAATTTTCTAATTTTTTATTTTGGCTTACATCTAATATAGAAATATTATTCATCTCACAATCCAGATAATTTAATTCTGTATTGTTTGTAACATCTAATGTTGTCAGACTATTCTCTCTAACCTCCAAACGCTGTAATTTTTTATTATTGCGCACATCAATAGACGTAATTCCTGATGATCTACATTCCAAAGAAATCAATTCCGTATTAGAACTAACATCAACCGTATTAAAATTTCCATGGCAGTTCAATTCCTGCAACATTGGGAAATCAGAAAATGAAATACTCCCTTTCGCATCCTGCCATTCACAATCAAGACCAACCAGCCTGCCATCGTTCCACTTATAATAAGCAGTATTATCCAAATCAATATCCAAACTATCTACTTCTGCTGCAATCTGTTCTTTCACCAGTTTTTCTATTGCTGCCACATCACTTGCATTCTTTCCTTCTGTATGCCGTAGGCTAAACGATGGATTTTCCGGTTCACTTGGTTTTTCCGGTTCCGGTGTAATCGGAGTCTCTGGCTGGGCTGGTGTTGTCGGAGTCCCTGGTTTCTTAGGAACATCTACTGTTGCCTGCGTTGTTGCTTCTGTCTTTTGTTCCGTAGTAGCCGTTTGCGTATTTGCTTTTTTGCCCTTTTTTACAACCTTTACTTTACAAGTATATTTCTTATTTTTTATTTTGGCAGTAATTTTGGTTTTTCCCGCTTTCTTAGCATGTACTTTTCCTTTTGCATTTACAGTTGCAATCTTCTTGTCATTACTGCTCCATGTTACCTTTGTTTTCTTTGATGCATTCTTGATCGACAATTGTGTTGATTCTCCCACTTCTAATGTGGTTGATTTTTTGCTAATCCGTACTGTCTTCTTAGCCGCTTGTACCGTCTGATCCGGCGTTGCAAACATTCCAAGCAGTAACACAGTCATTATTATGAATGTTGTAACTCTTTTCATAGACTTTCTCCTTTCAAACAACATAAAACACTATTTCACTTTAATTTTTTTGACTTTACTCCATGCTGACCACTGTTTATCACCAGACATGGCTCTAACACAAATATAATAAACTTTACCTTTTTTCAGGTCCTTCCAAGTATATTTTGTCGACTAACCATTCCTCATCTTCAAACTTCACGCTATCTCCCTCATATGTTCCAAAAGAGGTATATGAATCACCCTTGCATATGGAGACATCTATTGTTCCGTCAATATCCCGAAAAGTTTTATTCAGAACCTTTGCCCGGAGTTGTATTTCATTTCCATTTTGCGACACCTTTTCAATTGTCATAGTGGCACCATATTCATGATGTATAGTCCATTCCTCAGCATACGATCCCGGTTC
>USBM01000192.1 GCA_900552885.1 uncultured Clostridium sp.
CGATGATATGTTATATTCTTGCAACCGATTCACAACCTAACATTTCGTGCGTCCGCCTTCACTTACGCTGTGCAAGGGTGAAATAATATGGTATAATATGGGGAAAAATTATTCAAAATCGAGGTGTTTATCATGTGGCTTGTTTTAGCAATTCTTTCTTCTGTATTTGCAGCATTGACCTCCATTCTTGCAAAGATTGGAATTGACGGTGTGAATTCCAATCTGGCGACTGCAATTCGTACAGCAGTAGTATTAGTTATGGCATGGGGCATGGTATTTCTTACCAATGCACAGTCTGGGATTGGAGATATTGGTAAGAAGAGCTGGATGTTTCTCGTTTTGTCGGGATTGGCAACCGGTGCGTCGTGGCTTTGCTATTACAAGGCATTGCAGATGGGAGATGCTTCTAAAGTAGTTCCGATTGATAAGCTGAGTGTTGTGATCACATTGATTCTTGCGTTTGTATTTTTGCATGAACAGGTGACACCGAAGTCTATTATAGGTTGCATTATGATTGGAGCAGGAACATTATTGATGGTTTTGTAGCGGGAAGGCAAGAGGATGGCAACGAATGAGAGAGGGTGGATTATAGAATGGAGAAACGAATGAAGAAATGGACACTGTATATGTGCATGGTACTTGTTGGAACGATTGGATGGAGCAATTCATCAAAAGCTGCGAAGGATACAACAACGGTTCAGGTAGAAGCAACGTATTACCAGACAGATGCCAGAAGAATGGGGAAGATGATTAATGACTTCCGGACGAGTACGACGGATGCGTGGTATTGGAATAAAGATGGTACGAAGACCGTATATAATTCAGGAAGTAATACAAAGCTTGGAACATTAACATATGATTATGATCTGGAAGCAATTGCGATGCAGCGTGCAGCAGAGATTGCATTGAATTGGGCGCATACCCGGCCGAATGGAGAAAGATGTTTTACAGCAACGTCGAATGGTCATTGTTCTTATGCGGAGAATATTGCGATTGGCTATAGTAGTGTAGATGCAGTATTTACCGGTTGGCAGGAGAAGGATGATGCATATGATGGTCAGGGCCATCGCAGAAATATGTTAAATTCAGAGTTGAAGTCGGTTGGAGTTGGATATGCTGTTGTTAATGGTGTGCAATGCTGGGTACAGGAATTTTCATATTTTACATACAATACTGTACCGGTAACAGACCGGGATGGTAAGAAAAGTGTAAGTGTAGAACTGTTGAACTCTAATTTATCGAGTGTGAAAGCGGTTCAATCACAATCAATTGTAAGTACATTAGTAGGGGGCAATATAGAACTGCCGACTATAGATACAAGGATTATGCTGAAGAATACATGGAGTCATGTAGGGGATATTCCCGTTACTACATCGTATGAATGGAATATAGAGAATACGGATGTTGCCAAGATTGAGGATGGGCGGATTATAGGAGTGTCAGAAGGCACCACACAACTGACAACGACCGTTTTAGACAAAAAAGTTGTAGTTACTGTGAATATATTATCACAGGAAGAGAAAGAACATACCTATGACAGCGGAGTCATTACAAAGGAACCAGACTGTATCGGGAAAGGTGTTAAGACATACACCTGTACTGGGTGTGGTGATACATATACAGAAGAGATTCCGGCACTAGGACATGACTGGCCGGATACAAATAGTTATACAGTTGTAACGCCTGCAACCTGTACCGTTCAGGGCACGGGGCGAAGATATTGTAAGCGCGGGTGTGGCTGGTATTTTGAGGTTGACATTCCGGCAAACGGACACACCAAAGTAATCGACCCGGCAGTACCGGCAACGGCAACAACAACCGGATTGACAGAAGGAAGTCATTGTTCGGTATGCAATAAGATTTTCAAATACCAGGAGGTGGTTCCGAAATTAACCGCACCGTCAAGCACTCATTCCGGTAATGATCAGACGTCTCAGAATCAGACTTCAACCACGGGAAGTGAAACGACAGCCAATTCATCGCAATATTCTGATGTGGAGGATATCAACACAGAGGACTGGGATGAAGATTGGGAAGAAGAGGATGCACAAGAAGGTGACTATGAAGAATACGATAGTCTTGCAGAAGTAGAAGCTGTTAGAAAGACACAGATTATTAGGATAAAGGCTGCTAAGAAAGGCTTTACGGTTAGATGGAAGGGTATTGCCAAGGTCTGCAATGGATATGAAATATCTTATTCGACAAAAAAGAACATGAAGGGTGCAAAGAATGTTCGGCTTGCACCGGATAAGAAGAGTTTTAAAGCGAAGAGATTAAAGTCAAAGAAGAAGTATTATGTACGGATTCGGACTTATCGGATTGTAAAAGTAAATGGAACTTACAAGCGGGTATATTCCGCATGGTCTAAGATCAAAACGGTTAGAACAAGATAAACGATATGAAAAAAGTAGGAATATTATTTTGGGATTTTTTGAAAATTGGAGCCTTCACATTTGGAGGAGGATATGCCATGATACATTTGTTGGAGCGGCAGTTTGTGGCGAGAAGAAAATGGATGGATCGGGATGAATTCCTGGATATGGTTGCAATTGCCGAATCGACACCGGGACCGGTAGCGGTGAATAGTGCTACTTATATTGGATATAAGGTGGATGGGGTGGCAGGCGCAATCAGTGCCACCTGTGCAGTGTGCATTCCTTCCTTTGTGATTATTTATCTGATCTCACTCTTTTTTAAGCAGTTTATGGAACTTAAGTATGTGACATATGCGTTCCATGGCATTCAGGTATGCGTAGTATATCTGATCTTAAGTGCGGCGGTGAAACTTTGGAGAACAATGGAAAAGAACTGGTTTCATATCTGCATTTTAACTGCGGTTAGTATTGTGATGCTGGTATGCTCCTTGGGTGCAGTAGAGGTGTCTTCGCTATACTACATTGTTGTGTGTGGAACCATTGGAATTGCGGTTTATGGATTTACGCAGATGCGTCGTCATATGAACAGGCAAAAGGGAGAAAAGAAATGATCTATTGGGAATTGTTTATGGAATTTGTCAAGATAGGTGCGGTATCCCTTGGTGGAGGATACGGTATGATTGCTTTGATCCGGGAGATGGTATTTCGTAACGGTTGGATGACAGACAGTGATTTCACTAGCTTTATCGCGGTTTCGGAGTCGACACCGGGACCGCTGGCAGTCAATATGGCAACATTTATCGGATCTTCGCAGGCAGGACTTCCTGGCGCATTATGTGCAACTGTTGGGGTGGTACTTCCGTCCTTTTTGATTATCTTATTGATTGCAGCCGTTATGCACAATCTGTTGAATTATAGTGGAGTGCAGGCATTTCTGAAGGGAGTGCGTCCCTGTATTGTGGCAATGATTCTGGCAACGGGGATTCTGATGCTTCTGAATCTGTTATTGTCGGTTGCGACGGTGAATGATCTGACGGAAGGGTGGCAATTTGATGTGCGAAGTGGTGTGATATTGTTGATATTATTGGGAGTTCATATAGGAACGAGAAAGCGATATCACCAGGAACCATCACCGATCGTGATGATTCTGATATCTGCTGTATTAGGAATAGTATTATGGTCAATAAGATAGTATGATGTGAATAGAACACTTGCAAATATAGGGAAATGTTCTGCTCACGGGTCTGTGGTAGATGTGGGTTATAATGGAACAACTTAGGATAAATGCTGCTGGATCAGCCAAATCTTCATCATCAGCCGTTGTGGAAGCAATTTGGCAAATGCATGTGCGGTCTTCACATACAGGCTGTATACGGAGATGTCTTTGTTGTGGTCAGCATCCCGGATGGCTTTTTCGGCTACAACATCCGGTGTTACCATCATGCGGAAACGACGGGTTGCCTTGTCCGCACCGATCAGACCGTTGTCGATCAGATTGGTTTTCATCCAGCCTGGGCACACGGCAGTTGCTATAATGCCACGGTCACGCAATTCTACATTCAATGCCCTGGTATAATTTCGTACAAATGCTTTCGTTGAGCTGTAGATATTCTGATAAGGGAGTGGTTGGAAGGATGCCTGGGATGCAATGTTGATCAGATGGCTGCCTTTCTTCATGTAAGGTATACATACAAGCCCCATGGCAACCAGACCATTGATGTTAAGATCAATCATGTTAAGAGATTCCTCTACGGATAGATCATTATAGGAACAGAACTTTGCAAAGCCTGCGTTGTTGATCAGGTATTGGATAGATACATCTGCATTGGCAAGTGTATCGGCAAATGTCTCGATCTGTTTCCGGTCAGAAAGATCTCTTGAAAACGGTTTGATCTTATCCCCGAATTCGGACACTAATGCCAGCAGCTTTTGTTCATTTCTTGCAATCGTCCAAATCTCATCTAATTCGGGACGGTCTGTTAATATCCGTACAAATTCCCTGCCAAGTCCACTACTTGCTCCGGTTATAATTGCGATAGTCTTATTCGTCATATTCATATCCTCTGGTTACTGCATATTTTGATTCAATTGTATAAGTGGTATACTCATACACTTATAGTATATCCGTATGCTTATTCGTTCTAAACGGATCATTTTGTTGGATATACAGCAATCATTTCTACTCTTTCTATTATCTTCTCTAGCGTTCCTATTAT
>USBM01000193.1 GCA_900552885.1 uncultured Clostridium sp.
ATCAACCAAGCATTGAAAAACAACCCTCGAAAGTTCCCTTCTGATTTCGTTATCGAGCTGACTAACAGCGAGAAACACGGAGAGTACAATTGCCGGAGATTCTATATACGATTCGAGTAATAGTAGAAAAAGTGATATGGCAGATGCAGAGTTTAATGAACGATCTGAAAACAATAGTGAAAATACCAGGGAGAATAATTTCAGAAAAGAACTCACCAAGAATGAAGTAGATTCTTATATGGAAGTGAGAGAGAAATCGGGCAAACGGATTGCGATAGGGGTATGTTTATGTCTATTAAGTTTTGTATTTTCTTGTATTGCAATTATGATTACAAAAAGACTGGGGGCACCGGAGGACATTCAGGATACTGCAGCAGGAACTGTTATGTTTCTACTACTTGGAACTGCTGTTATGTTGTTCATAATGTCTGGCTTGCGTCTCCACATATATGAATATTTGGAAAAAGAGGATTTTCTCCTTCCGGATGATATCAAGCTGCTGATCACAGATAAGAAGAAAGAGTATCAGGAGATATTCAATATTCATATTACAATAGGTGTTATTCTGGTAATTCTGGCGGTTGTATTGTGTATGTTAGCAGAGACGTTTTTGGGATACACAACGATGAAAGATTATACTGATGAGGTGCAGGGCATAATTATGTTTGGAGTACTCGCTGTTTCTGTATTTTTATTTGTTCAGGCAGGAATACGTATGGGAACTTATAATATTTTATTACAGGAGCAGGATTATACCAAAGATAAGAAGCTGGCAAAGAGAGAAGGAACGGACAGGATGGGTCAGATTGCAGGGATTTATTGGTGCCTGATGTGTGCTATTTATCTTGGATTCAGTTTCTATACCAATGATTGGGGAAGAAGTTGGATTCTGTGGCCGGTTGCAGGCTGTGCGTTTGGGGCAATTGCGGTTGCTGTTTCGCTGAAGCACCCGCGCAAATAAATGATTACCCTTGCACATTAGGACGGGGATATTGTTCGTTCATAGGATATTCAGAGATTGTACGGTTTCCTGTCAGGTTGGAAAGGGCTCATTTGCTATCTGGGCTAATACGATCGCAATAAAGATAAGCACACATCCGGATAATTCCTGTGCATTCATAGACTGGCCAAGGAGAATCCATCCGGCAAGCACGGAAAATACAGATTCTAAGCTCATTAGCAGAGAGGCAATGGTTGGATTCAGTCCGTTCTGTCCGATGATCTGCAAGGTATATCCCACGCCACAGGATAAAGCACCGGCATATAGCAGAGGAATCCATGCATCTATACTGCCAAAAGCGGGAAGCCACGCCTGAATACCTGCGACAGAGTGATGCATATCTGCAAAGAACATTGGAATTAAACCAAGAATGCCGCATATAAAAAACTGAATACACGACAGTTTAACGCCATCCACTAATGGCGAAAAATGGTCGATGGTTAAGATGTGGCAGGCAAACACAACCGCACAGAGTAATACAAGAATATCCCGTAATTGTAATGAGAAACCATTCTCATCCATACAGAGCAGATATAATCCTGCCACTGCAAGCACAACGCCGATCCAGATCTTAAGTCCACAGTGTTTATGGAAGAACAGACCGAGAATCGGTACGATCAGTATGTAACAGGCGGTGAAGAAGCCGGCTTTGCCGGCAGGTACACCAAAGTATAGACCAAGCTGCTGCAAGGTGGTTGCGACAAATAGAATACAGCCGCAACAGATACCGCCAATCAGGAGGTCTTTTTTTTGTTTTAGAGTTGGAGCGGGATTGCCGTTCCTGCGATCTGATATTCTAATGACCGGCAGTAGAAAAATACCGCCGATAAAGGAACGGATGCAGTTAAAGGTATATGGTCCAATTGCCTCGGCTCCGGTTGTCTGTGCTACAAATGCAACACCCCAGATCAGGGCAGCGAGCACAAGAAAAAATGAATTTCTGATGTTGTTTACTTTCATGATATAACGTCCTGGTAAAGAATTTTTATATAATGGTGTTTGGAATGCGTTTTGCTTTTATCCCAATTTCTGTAAGTCTTCATAGAAGGTCGGATAAGAGATATTGACACATTCGGCACCAAGGATCTCGGTATCTCCATCCGCAAGTCCACCGGCAATGGCAAAACTCATAGCAATCCGGTGATCGAGTCTGGAATCGATCGTAGCAGCATGAAGAGGCTTACCTCCATGAATGATCATACCATTATCGGTTGCTTCAATATCAACTCCCATGGCTGACAGGTTATCTACCATAACATCAATCCGGTTAGATTCTTTGACTTTCAGCTCCTGGGCATCTTTGATCGTTGTTGTTCCATCGGCAAATGCAGCCATAATAGCAATAACCGGAATCTCATCGATTAACTTTGGAATGATATCGCCCTCGATCGTGCATCCGTGAAGAGAACTTGTGCGGACGGTAATATCGGCAACCGGTTCGCCGACATCCTGTTTCACATTAGACAGTGTAATATCTGCCCCCATATTCCTGCATACAGTAAGAATACCGTCTCTGGTCGGATTGATCCCGACATTGCGGATCGTGATCTCGGAATTCGGCGTGATCAGACCGGCAACAATGAAATATGCTGCAGAAGATATATCCCCCGGGACTTCAATATGTTGCGCGTGTAGTTCGGTTGCAGGTCTGACCGTAGCAGTCGTTCCTTCACTCCTGATATCGACTCCAAACGATTCAAACATTAATTCCGTATGATTTCTGGAAAGAGCAGGTTCTGTCACGCTGGTTGTACCTTCTGCATATAGTCCGGCCAACAGAATTGCTGACTTCACCTGTGCAGATGCAACCGGGGAATCATAATGGATTCCGTGCAGATGACCACCGGATACAGTAAATGGTGCACATTGTTCTTTTTCTAAACTATGAAATGAAGCCCCCATTAGAGAAAGAGGTTTCATGATCCGTCCCATCGGACGCTTGCGAATAGAAGCATCACCATCTACAGTAGAAGTAAAGGGCTGTGCGGCCAGAATACCGGACATTAATCTTGTTGTCGTACCACTGTTACCGACATCTAAAATGGTGGCTGGAGCAGTAAGTCCATGTAAGCCTTTTCCGTGTATACGCACCGTATTGGCAGAAGGATTATTCTCAATCTCAATGCCCATCTTCTGGAAACAGGCAATCGAAGATAAGCAATCGGCACCCTGTAAGAATCCGGTTACTTCGGTTGTTCCTTTGGCAAGGGAACCGAGCATAATACTTCTGTGGGAGATGGATTTGTCTCCGGGAACGGTGAGTTCTCCACGTAATTGGTTAAAATGTCTGATCTGCATGATGTTTCTCCTATCGTTCGTAAACTGTATATTGATGCTGCTTTAACTGTTCTGCCGCAGCAATGGCACTTTCATTATCATAGAAGGCGAGGCGTAACACACCTTCGTTATCTTCCCGGTTATGAGTGATTCCGATATTTTTCAGGTTGATTCCCGCATTGCCGATGATCGTAACTGCTTTGGCAATTGCATTAGGTTCATCGGGAATATCAATGTATACTTCATAATTCATCCGGATCACTCCCGTTGCATGTTCCGGAATCGAATTGCGGTAATCTTTGGCATGGTCAAAGAACGAGTAGATTCCACGGGCGTCTTCGGACTCGATCGCTGTGATCATAGTATCTAATTCATTGCGAAATGTCTGTAAGCCCTTCACAACATTAGAAGGATTGCTCAACAGAATATGTTCCCAGACAACCGGATTGGAAGAGGCAATTCGTGTAATATCTTTGAAACCGCCGGCCGCGAGTTGCTTGAGCATACCATTCTCATCATCCTGTGCGGCAACCAGATTCACCAAAGATGAGGCGATCACATGTGGTATATGACTGATATATGCGGTGATCTCGTCATGTCGTTCCGGGCTATACAGGATTGGAATTGCGCCGAGATCTTCGATAAATGTGCGGAAAGCGTCAACTTTGTCTTCTGCAACAGTCCCGGAAGGTGTCACAAAGTAGTAAGCATTCTCCACCAGACGGTCGTGCGCTGCTTCGTAACCGCTTCGTTCAGAGCCGACCATCGGATGTCCGCCAATGAAATAATCCTCCAACCGCTGGTCATGAATTGCCTGATAGATATCACTCTTCACACTTCCTACATCAGTTAAGATGCAACTGTCTTTCATGATCCGCTTTAATATAGGAAGATAAGCAATATTATAATGTACCGGGGCACACAAAAAGATATAATCACAGTTATGCATTGCCTCGATCCAGGTCACAGTCTTAGATAAGGTATGATCTTCTAAGGCAAGCCGCAGGGCTTCCTGATCTACATCGTATCCTAATATCTCAGTATCTGGAAAGATGCGCCGGATGGACTTGGCAATCGAACCACCTATGAGTCCGAGACCGATAAAACCAATACTGAAATGTTCTTTTGTATTCATAAAGTTCTCACTCCGCATTCTTCATATTCTGATATGTATAAGTGGCATATAAAAATGTTTACTGAATCAATCAGACAGAGGGCAGTTTGGGTAAACATCCCGTATTATCTGTTG
>USBM01000194.1 GCA_900552885.1 uncultured Clostridium sp.
GAGTGTCACGATTAGAAAGCATTAAATTGATTGCAATGGAGAATGGTGTACGACAAGGAATCGCATTTCTAGTTGCAACATTGTATGTCCTGCATAGAGTGATGGAATATGGAACTTCGATGTATTCGGAGGCGGTAAAAATATTCTGTAATATGGTAATAGCAAGAACATTTCTTATTGTATTCCTGTTATGGGTATTTAGTACATGCATTCCAGCACTGTTTCTTAACCGAATGAAAACCGTGGAATTATTGGGAGGAAATGAGCTATGATAAAATTACAAAATGTTACCAAGATATATGAGGGAAGTGATTATAAAACGACGGCTCTAGATGAGGTTAATCTGGTGATAGAAAAAGGTGAATTTCTCGCAATTATGGGGCCGTCTGGTTCGGGAAAGACAACATTGTTAAATATTATCGGATGTATGGATACTCCAAGTAGTGGAAGTTATTTTCTTGACGGAGAGGATGTATCAAAGTATTCCTCAACAAAACTTACCGGAATACGTAAGAACTATATTAGTTTTGTTTTTCAGAATTTTGGGCTGTTGCAGGATTATACGGTTTATGAGAATATTGAGGTTCCGCTGTTGGCAAAGAATGTCCGGCGTAGTGAACGGAAACAACGTATGGATGAGAAGATGAAACTTTTGGGGATTGAAGGTATGGGAAATAAACTTCCATCACAGTTATCTGGAGGGCAACAGCAAAGGGTGTCAATTGCCAGAGTGTTAGCTGCGGATAATCCGATCCTTTTGGCAGATGAACCAACTGGAGCGTTGGATCAGAATACCAGCCGTGAGCTGATGGAACTTTTTTGTAAGCTACATGAGGAAGGTAAAACAATTGTTGTGATCACACATGATCCGTATGTGGCTGAATATGCAGATAGAAAACTACAGATTGTAGATGGAATGTTACGAGAAGATTAACTGCAGTTAAAATGATTGAATTATTAGTATATAGAAACAGGGTAATTATGTAACGGTTTATGTTGCATAATTACCCTTTTATATTGTCATGTATTAACAGAAATAAATAACTGTAATCTGTACTTACTGAATATCATTATCGTCAAATACATCACCGCATTCCGGACAGAATTTCGGTGGATGAGTTGGATCTTCCGGCTGCCATCCGCATTTGTCGCAACGATATAGCGGAGCACCGGCAGGCTTCTTTGCACCACATTCTGAACAGAATTTGCCCTGGTTCACGGCGCCACAGGAACAAGTCCAGCCTTCAACAGGTGCAGGCTTTGGAGAACCACAGTTGGAACAGAATTTGCTTGTGTTCACGGTTCCACAGGAACAGGTCCAGGAGTCTGCTGCCGGAGCACTTGGTGCCGGACTAGGAGCTTCCGGAGCTGCTGGAGCTGGTGAGGTAGGTGGAGTGTTATTCTGCTGCTGTCCCATAGCGAACAGAGAGTTTGCATCCATGCCACCTGCCATATTTGCCATGTTCATACCGGCAAATGCCATCATAGGTCCGGTAGAAGTATTGGAAGCAGCGGATTTCATTGCCTCTGCCTGAGCACCGACTAAGGTAGCGGCTGCCATATTTGGATTACGGAGAACAGCGGTCTTCTGAAGATCCTTGATCATCTGTTCATCCTCTTCGGAAGCCTTGATCGTATTTACACCAAAGGATACAACACGGATACCTCTTAACTGTCCCCATTTCTCAGAAAGTTCTTTGTTCAGTGCATCTGCCACTTCCATGGTGTGGGCAGGAATTGCACTGTAACGGATTCCCATAGCAGAGATCTGTGCAAATGCAGGCTGCAGAGCAGTCATCAACTCGGTCTTTAACTGGCTGTCAATCTGATCTCTTGTATATTCATCGGTCACATTACCGCATACGTTGGTATAGAACAGGATCGGATCGAAGATCTGGTAAGAATACTCACCATTACAACGAACAGAAATGTCAACGTCCAATCCAATGTTTGTATCCACTACACGGAAAGGAACCGGATTGGCAGTTCCATACTTGTTCCCCATGATCTCTTTCGTGTTGAAGAAGTATACACGCTGATCTTTTCCGGTATCGCCGCCAAAGGTAAATCGCTTACCAATCTGAGCAAATGTCTTTGAAACATTGTCACCGAGATCACCAAACAGCAAACTTGGTTCAGATGAAGTATCGTATAAGAATTCACCTGCCTCGGCACAGAACTCTACGACCTTACCCTGATCTACGATGATCATACACTGGCCTTCATTTACCGCAACAACAGAACCGTTGGTAATGATATTGTCATTGCCCTTGTTGCCGGAACCAAACTTGCTGTTGGTCCGTCTGTGTCCTTTGGTTACCAATACATCGGTGTCAAGGGAATCGCAGTAGAAATACTCTTTCCACTGGTCAGCGGTTACGCCACGGATGGCACCGGAAATTGCTTTAATTAATCCCATAAATCTTCTCCTTTTAAAATGGTATTCTGTAAAATGATCGTTATATCATGAGCATCGCTCATGATCACATTTAACAATTCACCCTTGCAAGCAAGTGAATTGTTATCATTATATTGTACCTGACAAGGAAATGTACGGTCATTTATACAGGTTCTATAAGTTACATGTACAATAATTATATAATTTTTGTCGGATAATGTCTACAAATATTCTATTGTGTTGTAAAACAGATAACAAATAATCGGGACAGAAATCGTGCTTTATTATTAAAGGGCTTTGTGGTATTGTAAATACATGGAATTGCGAGTGCTTGCAGGGCTGCAAAAATGTATAGCAATGTAGTAAACTGTGGCAGGATTTTTTGTTCCAACACTATAATATGATTGCGTGGTATGAGATATGAGTTTAGAGAAGAATCAGGAGTATGAGATTACAATAGAGGACATTGGAAATGAAGGCGAGGGGATTGGTCACATTGATGGCATGGCGGTATTTGTGAAGGACGCGGTGCCGGGAGATGTGGCAAGGATCAGGATCATCAAGGCAAAGAAGAATTATGCGTATGGCAGACTGATGGAGATTCTGATTCCGTCTGTTGACCGTGTGGAACCGATCTGCCCGCATGCAAGACAGTGTGGTGGCTGTTCCATCATGCAGCTTCGCTATGAGAAACAATTGGAATGGAAGCAGAGCAAAGTGCTGAACTGCCTGAAACGGATTGGTGGAATTGCGGATGTGGAAAGCAAGATGGAACCGATCATTGGGATGGGTAGTGTTTGTTTCAATGAAAGTGGAGATAATCTGTGCACAGAGACTGACGGACAAGAGAATAATATGTTGGATGATGAGAAAATGAGTGAGGTAAAGGAAAGTTTTCCAGCTATCCGCTATCGGAATAAAGCCCAGTTTCCGGTAAGGAAGGATAAGGACGGACATACTGTGATTGGATTCTATGCCGGTCGTACGCATCATGTAATTGATACGGATGTCTGTTATCTCCAGGCTCCTGTCAATGATGAGATTATTCGGAGATTCCGTTCTTTTATGAAACGGTATCAGGTAGAACCGTATGATGAGGAACATCACAGTGGTCTGGTACGCCACATATTGACAAGAGTAGGAAAGAAAACCGGAGAGATCATGGTTTGTGTGATCATCAATGGTACAGAACTGATCGGACAGCTTCCGTCTAAGAATGGTGGAAAGTATGCAAATGTAGAACAGGAATTGGTGGATTGTCTGAAGGATATTCCGGGTATGACAAGCATTTCTCTTAATGTGAATCAGGATAAGACGAACCGGATTCTCGGTACACATTGCCGGACTATCTGGGGAAGGGATACGATCACGGATTATATTGGTAATGTCAAATACCAGATCAATCCGCTGTCATTTTATCAGGTGAACCCGGAACAGACAGAGAAATTATACCGTAAAGCACTGGAATACGCCGATCTGCATGGTGATGAAACGGTATGGGATCTCTATTGCGGCATTGGAACCATTTCCTTATTCTTAGCGCAGAAGGCAAAGAAAGTAATGGGTGTTGAGATCATACCGGAAGCAATAGATGATGCCAGAAAGAACGCGAAGATGAATGGATTTGATAATGTGGAATTCTTCGTTGGAAAAGCGGAAGAAGTGCTGCCGGAACAGTATAAGAAATACGGCGTGTACGCAGATGTGATCGTGGTCGATCCACCACGCAAGGGCTGTGACGAAGTTGCACTTGGCACCATGATCACGATGGCACCGAAGAAAATTGTGTATGTGAGCTGTGATCCGGCTACCCTCGCAAGGGATGTGAAGGTACTGGTGGCAGCGGGATATGAGTTAGATAAGGTGTGTGCTGTGGATCAGTTCGGACATAGCGGGCATGTCGAGACGGTGATACTGCTTTCCCACAAAAAGCCAGACGGACATATTAACGTAAAAGTTGAGTTTGGCGAAGGTGAGGGAAAAGTTCCGCTTGATAATATCGTTAAAAGAGCCGAAGAGTACAAGCCCAAGGAACGAGTGACCTACAAAATGATAAAGGAGTACATAGAAGCTAAATATGGCTTCAAAGTACATACCGCATATATCGC
>USBM01000195.1 GCA_900552885.1 uncultured Clostridium sp.
AAGAGGAAGCTTCCAATTGGACGGTTAGGCGTACCGAGACCGACACGATTCCGGCGAATAGCCTGGGCAATGTGATCAACTGCATGATGTTGGAGAAGAGAATGGTTTCTATTATATTGTCATGGAATTGGTAGAAGGAATTACGTTGAAGGAATATATCCAGCAGAATGGAAGATTACCATATACAACGGCACTCAATTTTATTACCCAGATTTGTTCAGGTATTGAAGCAGCACATGAGCACCATACAATTCATAGAGATATCAAACCACAGAATATCATTGTATCGAAGAATGGTACATTGAAGGTTACGGACTTTGGAATTGCCAAAGCTGCGACTTCGAATACGATTGCATCCAGTGCCATGGGAAGTGTGCATTACATTTCCCCGGAACAGGCAAGAGGAGGATATTCTGATGAACGTTCTGATATCTATTCCTTGGGAATTACCTTGTATGAGATGTTGACAGGCAGAGTTCCGTTTGAGGGTGAGAATAATGTTACAGTTGCATTAATGCATATTCAGAGTGAGATTATTCCACCAAGGGAATATTATCCAGACATTCCGGTTGGAATTGAACGGATTGTGTTGAAGGCAACACAGAAGAAACCGGAACGCCGGTATCTGACGACAAGTGCAATGTTAGCGGATCTTAAGAAGATTGCACTTGATCCGAATGCCAATGTAGGAATTACGAACGCAATGGTATCAGACAGTGCGCCTACTATTCAGATTTCGGAGGATGAATTAGCAGCAATTAATAATGCTACAGGTTCGAAGAGCGGTATATCTGTATTTCCGGTGCAGCCACAGAAGAGAAATAGTGAATTGGAGGAAGCCAATCAGGCATTGGAAAGTCTGTATCAGGAGGATGATACAGAATATGATGATGAAGTGGATGAGGATGATGAAGAATTGTTTGATGATAAGGATGACAAGGACGCATTGGATCCTAAAATGGAGAAACTGATCACGGTGGGTGCAATTGCGGCGACGGTATTGATCGCAATTATTATCATTGTTGCAATTGTTTCTATTAGTGGTATTGGCAAGAAAAAGCCGGCTACAACGGAAAATCCTACAACGGCAGAAGCAGTGGCGGACACAATGATATCTGTTGTTAACATGGATGAGGCAGCGGCAATTGATGCTTTAGATAAAGCAGGAATTGCATATGAATTAGAGAGAGAGTATAGTGATACTTTTGAAGAAGGTAAAGTTATCAGTCAGAGTATTGAAGAAGGAACGAAGTTAAACGACGGAGATCGTGTGAAACTGATCATCAGCAAAGGTCAGGAGATGACAGATGTACCGAATGTGACGGGAAAGACTTCAGAAGAAGCGCAGACAATCTTAAAAGCAGCCGGATTTGAAGTTGAGGTTGATGAAGAGTATGACGAAGAGACCGAAGAGGGTAAGGTCATCAGTCAGTCACCTGCTGGAGATGGTCAGGCGGCAAAGAAGTCTACTGTTACGATCGTAGTAAGTAAGGGAGAAGAAGTAAAAGTCGTTGAAGTTCCGGATCTTAAGAAGATGACCATTAAGGAAGCGGAGTGAATCTGAAATTAGGTACAGTGAACCAGGAATATAGTGATACTGTGAAAGAAGGAAAAGTAATCTCCCAGAGTATTAAAGCCGGAGTTGAGATTAAAGAAGGGGAAGAGATTTCAATTACGATCAGTAAAGGAAAACAACAGGCAACTACACAACAAAGTGCAGGTACGTATACGGCGACATTTTCAGGCACGATTGATAATAACAGTTATTCATTCCCAGAAGGTGGTTTGGTGAAAATAATTGTCAAATTACAGGCGGACGGAGTAACGCATACGTTGATCGATAATATGTATGATGAAGCGGCATTGCCTCTTGATGGATCTTCATTTGGTAGTGTAAGCGGAATTACAGATAAGTCAAGTGTATCTTTGGTATATAGTGTACAAGATGCGAATGGCAATGATATTACCTCAAGTTTTTCATCCAGCTTGCAGGCAAGTTTGAAAGCAGAGTAACCCATGAAAGGTAAGATTATTAAGGGAATTGCCGGTTTTTATTATGTATATGCGAAGGGAAATACGTATGAGTGTAAGGCAAAGGGCAAGTTCCGTAATCAAAAGGTGAAGCCACTGGTAGGAGATGATGTGGAGATTTCGATATTGGATGAGCAGCAAATGCTTGGCAATATTGAGTGCATTCTGCCAAGGCATTCCGAATTGATCCGCCCGGCGGTAGCGAATGTAGATCAGACATTGGTGGTATTTGCAGCTGCGATGCCGGAGCCTAATTGGAATCTGTTAGATCGCTTTTTGATCATGATGGAACGACAACAGGTACCGACAATTATCTGTTTTAATAAGATGGATCTGGTGACAGAAGAGACAATTGCAAAGTATCGGAAAATATATGTCAATAGTGGTTGTCGGGTGTTAGAGGCAAGCACTTATGAAGAACATGGTATGGATGAACTGCAACAGGTATTAGGAGGTAAGACTACAGCGCTTGCCGGACCATCCGGTGTAGGAAAGTCATCTATTATGAATATGTTGAATCCGAGTGCGAATATGGATACGGGAGATATCAGTAGAAAGATTCAAAGAGGAAAACATACAACCAGACATTCTGAGATTCTTCCGATTGGTCCGGATACGTATCTGATGGATACGCCGGGATTCAGTTCTATCTATTTCTACGATTTAGAACCGGAGGAATTAAAGCAGTATTACAGAGAGTTTGAAGTTTATGAACCATATTGCAGATTTGGCGGATGCAATCATGTAGGAGAGAGAGAATGTGGTGTGAAGCAGGCTGTTGCAGACGGAGAGATTGCAAGATCGCGATATGAGAATTATTGTTTGTTTTTTGAAGAGTTAAAGGATAAACGAAAATATTGAGAATTCTATTGATGTATGAATGCATCATTTGTGATGATAGAATAAAGGAGTGTACAGTATGAATTATATAGCACCGTCCGTATTATCGGCGGATTTTTCAACCTTGGGTAAAGATATTGCAGTAGTTGCGGCAGCGGGCGCAGAAGTGATTCATCTAGATGTAATGGATGGCAGTTTTGTGCCGAATATCTCTTTTGGAGCACCAATCATATCTTCAGTTCGCAAGATAACCAATGCAATCTTCGATGTGCATTTAATGATTGATGAACCAATCCGGTATTTAGATGATTTTGTAAAAGCAGGTGCGGATATCATTACGGTGCATTATGAGGCATGTAAGGATCTTGGTAAGACGCTTGATAAGATTAAAGAAGCAGGGGTTAAGACAGGACTTGCGATTAGTCCGGATACGCCGGTTGATGTGCTGACTCCTTATGTGGATATGGTGGATATGATATTGGTCATGAGTGTTCATCCCGGATTTGGAGGACAGAGTTTTATTGAGAGTAGCTTAGACAAGATTGCATCAACGAGACAATTATTACAGGATAACGGTCGTGAATCTGTATGGATTGAGGTTGATGGTGGAATTGGTGCATCTAACATTGCGAAGGTAAGAGATGCAGGTGCAAATGTATTTGTAGCAGGTTCAGCAGTCTTTAAAGGAGATATGGCGGCAAATACAAAGCAGTTATTAGAACTGGTAAGTGCATAATAGAATATCTGTTAGAAAATGGAGAGGGATTAATCATGAAACATATAGTGATTGTAACAGGTGGATATATGAACACTGCATTTGGAACAGAATATATGAGGAGCCTATCCTATGATAGGCTCTTTGCTGTTGATAAAGGCTTAGAGTATGTGATGGCGTTGGGGCTCGCCCCGGATTATGTCATTGGCGATTTTGATACGGTGGATGCTAATGTATTGCGAACCTTTGAAATAGGAGAGGGTAAGGGAAGAGTAGAACGACATCCGGCAAGGAAAGATGAGACAGATACCGAACTGGCTGTAAGGAAGGCAATGGAAGAAGATGCGGGATGTATTACACTGCTTGGGGCAACAGGAAGCCGTTTGGATCATGTATTTGCGAATGTGGGACTTCTTTGTCAGACGATAGAACGTGGAATAGACATGCAGATTGTTGATGAGACAAACCGAATCAGGATATTAGATGGTGAGTATAAGCCGACCGTTGAGATTACAAAGCGACAACAACTAGGAACATATATTTCTCTAATTCCATTGACTGATCTTGTAGAAGGAGTGACGTTAGAGGGTGTTGTGTATCCGGTGCAGGATCTCACTATCGTGCGTGGAAGTAGTCGGACAGTCAGCAATGAGATTGCATCTGAGAAGATGCAGATGACTATAAAAAAAGGCCAGGTGCTTCTCATAGAGAGTAGGGACACCTGGCGATAAATTTGCGTCTATTTCTTATGTTTCTCTGATAATTTCTTAGGACGGTTCTTTCCGTCTTTCTTGGAAGGTTCGCTTTTAGGGGCCTTCTTTTTATTATCTGGTTTATTTGTTTTTGATGCTGATTTTTTCTCTGTTTTATCAGGCTACATCTATGCAGTAGCTCTGGCATCG
>USBM01000196.1 GCA_900552885.1 uncultured Clostridium sp.
TACGTTTTTTCCGATCGATAAGGAGGATCTCTTTATGTCGAATCCCATTTCCCGCCGTACGTTCCTCAAGTGCACCGGCGCATCCGCTGTTGCTCTGGGTGCAGCAGGCCTGCTGGGCGGCTGCCAGCAGAGTGGCGGTGACACCATCGTGGATGTCAAGGTCGGCGATAAGATCAGCAACTGGAATGGCCTTGGCGTGATGCTGACCAGCCTGTTCCGCATCGACACCGCTCCTGCACAGGAGGGTTATGAATATATCGCTGTGCTGGTCACTGTGGTCAACCGCACCAAGAACCAGACCTTCAACATCGGCGCACAGAATCTGGCCGAGATCAACGCAGCTTATCCTGTGCCCCCGCAGGAGAACGTGGACGCCAACTTCCACGCACTGGCTGCTGCTTCCACCGACTTTGCCGCTTCCTGCGACGGTCAGGGTGTGGAGTGCGGTGCCAACATCTCGCTGTACAATTCCAACTCCCAGACCTTCTCCGAGTCCACCAACCTGCCCCCGCAGGGCAGCGGCTATCTGCAGCTGATGCTGATGGTCCCCAAGGGCTGGCAGAACCTGCAGATCACCTACATGCCCACCTTTGTGGCGGATAAGACCATCACCTTCAACATGACCGCCGCCGACATGACCCGCGCCTGAGAGAACGGTTTTCCGGGACGAAATTTCGTCCGGAATGTACGTTGCTGCTCAAATTTTCATACTTTTATTTTGCCAAAAGCATTGACTTTTGCCCCGTTTTCGCCTATTTTATAGGTAACGCCGCAAGGCTTTATTATGATCTTTTATTCAAAGGAGGAATTATTATGTCTTATACATTCTCCCGTCGTGATTTTATGAAGTACTCTGCTGTTGCAGCAGTTGCCGTTGCCGGTTCCAGCATGTTCACCGGATGCGGCAGCATCTCCAACCCCAACCGCCCTTTCGCTGTTTATAATGCTGCTGAGGATTCCAAACTGACCTTTGGCGGCAAGTCCGGCGGCATTTTTGGCTTTGGCGGTATGCAACTACTCCCTCTTTGCAAGGTATTTCATAAATTCTATTGCAATATATATATCATATTACCCGCCATCTTGTAAACACGCAATTTTCATCAGGTACATTTCTTTCCCTATTCTTTGCCAAGCTCTGCACTCGTTACCCGTTCAATATGCATGGCAAGATATCCAATCTCCGTCTCACTTAACTGCTTACGCAGATCATGACTTACCTGATCACATACAATCTGTGCCATAGAAAACGACTGCGGAAACTTAAGTTCCATATAATCATTCATACTGACTTTGAGTTCTTCACCCTTCATCACACGAACTATCATATATCGAATATGATTCATCAAACGGTTATAGGATAATGACAGCACATCAATCGGTTTCCCAATCTGTTCTTCCACCAGTGCAACGCATTTGCGAACCGCCTGTGCCATCTGCATTGCCTGGGAAACCTGCTCATCCTCGATGGCAGAATGAATATGCAAAGCAATATATCCAATCTCATCTTCACCCATCTGAATGTTAAGCCGCTGCTGTAAAATATCCTGAATACACATCGCCGTCTTATACTCTGCATGAAACAATATGCGGATGTCATCCGTTAACGGATTCCGGATCTCTTCATGGTTCTGTATCCGCTTCACCGCAAACTCAATGTGGTCCGCCATCGGAAAGAGCATATTCCGATCGACCTTTCCAAAGTTCTTACCCGCCTGCCGCAGCACCTCATCTGCAATCTCTAAACAAACAGGGGATATTGACTTTGCAAGAGTTCCGGAATCACCCCGTTCCGTCTTCTCCTGCAAAGAATATACCGTATCGGTATCTCTTGTCTCCATACGCTCATTGATCTTCCTGCCAAATCCAATTCCCTTGCCCATAAGCAGATATTCTCCATGTGACTCGTCCGAAATAGCGATCACTGCGTTATGGTTCAATACTTTCTCTACTCGATACATGTTTATCCCCCTGCCTATCCTATATAAGCACTCTTCTTATTCGTAAAAATCAACCGCAAATAATGTCTCTCCAGCCTGAATATCTCCGGTTTTTAATACACGGACTTTCTGGTTATCTTCCATCTCTGAACAGATTACCGGTGACATAATAGAAGGTGCGTGCGTTCTCAGGAAATCCAGATCTAATTTCATCATCGGTTCACCCTTCTTGACCTTCTGTCCATTCTCTACAAAGACCTCAAATCCCTGTCCGGCTAACTTCACCGTATCAATACCCACATGGATCAAAAGACTGATTCCGCTTTCCGTCATAAAGCCGATCGCATGTTTTGTATCAAATACAAATGCAACTTCTCCATCCTCCGGTGCTCTCACAATATTATCTATCGGCGTTACTGCCGCACCGTCTCCTAACATCTTATTGGAAAATACTTCATCCGGTGTCTCGGAAAGTTCTGCCGCTTCCCCTGTGATCGGGCTGGAGATCATAACCGTCTTCACAATCTTCTCAGTTGCAGAATTCTTGTCTGCTACCGTTGTAGATTCTGTTGTATCGGCGTTGTCCTCTGCCATATATTCTTCATTCGGTGCAACTTCTAAATAATCTTCTAAATTTGACTTGATCACTGTAACCTTCGGGCCATAAATGATCTGCACACCATTTCCTTTGTGTACCACACCGGATGCCCCGGTTGCCTTCAACATAGTATCACTTACCAGCTCCGGTTTATATACTGTACAGCGCAGTCTGGTTGCACAACAATCCACATCCGAGATATTCTTCTTGCCGCCAAGTCCATTACAGATTGCCACAGATACGGCATCCTCTGTCGATAATGCATCCGTTGTTGTACCTTCACCGTTCTTCTTTGCCTCCACATCGCTTCTACGGTAAAGCTTCACTTCCTCATCATCTTCTCCTCGTCCCGGAGTCTTCAGATCCATCTTACGGATCAGGAAACTAAATAGGAAATAATACACAACAAAGTAAACAACACCAACAATTACGATCCAGATCCAGTTTGTCTTTGCATTTCCCTGCATTATACCAAATAAAGTCATGTCAATCAAGCCGCCGGAAAATGTCATACCAACGCCAACATTAAACACATGCATTAACATATACGCAAGTCCTGCAAATACACAGTGAATTCCGTAAAGAACCGGTGCCACAAAAAGGAAGGTAAACTCCAATGGCTCCGTAATACCTGTCAGCATAGAGGTAAGTGCTGCAGATAATAACAAACCACCAACCTCTTTCTTTTTATCCTCTTTGGCTGTCTTATACATAGCCAAGGCAGCTCCTGGAAGACCAAAGATCATAAGAGGAAACTTACCAGACATAAAGCGGGTTGCAGATACTGCAAAATGCTCTACACTCGGATCTGCTAACTGTGCAAAAAAGATATTCTGCGCACCTTCTACCATCTGTCCTGCCACTTCCATTGTTCCGCCAACGCCTGTCTGCCAGAATGGAAGATAGAATACATGGTGAAGACCAAACGGAATTAAGATTCTTTCCATAAAACCATATATCCACGTTCCTGCATAACCGGAATTCAATACTACATTACCAACTGCGTAGATTCCCTGCTGAATTACCGGCCAGATAAAGAACATCAGGATACCAACGAAAGTATATACCAGTGCACTGATAATTGGAACAAAACGGGTACCCCCGAAGAATGACAGCACCTGTGGCAGTTCAATCTTATAAAACTTGTTGTGAAGTGCCGCAACACCTAATCCTACAATAATACCACCAAATACACCCATCTGCAAAGAAGTGATTCCACACACAGAAGTTGTTGCACCCTCCAACATCTTCTCCGCACCACCATTGATATTGATCATGGCACTGATGGACGCATGCATGATAAAGAAAGCAATTGCTGCCGCTAATGCTGCAACCTCTTTCTCCTTCTTTGCCATACCGATCGCGACACCCATGGCAAATATGATCGGCAGATTGGCAAATACAATATTACCCGCATCACTCATTACCTGAAAGATTGCATTCAATATCGTTCCTTCACCCATAATCTTTGTCAGATTATACGTCTCTAACATGGTAGCATTAGTAAATGAGCTACCTAATCCTAATAGTAATCCCGCAACCGGAAGAATTGCGATTGGAAGCATAAATGATCTTCCCACTCTTTGTAACACACCAAAAATCTTGTCTTTCATATTCCTTCTCCTTCTTTTTCAGAGTATGCCCCACCTCTTTTGATTTCATTCCATTGAAAAAGGCACTAACCCTAAAGGACACCCTTTCCAAGATGTCTTTTAAAGTTAATGCCTGCTTTACCAGTAACACTCTATCGTGCGCTTTTCTCTTTTAACCACGTATAGTATAACCATACTCACTTCCAACAGTCAATCTGTAATATTCAACAATATTTGTCCTGTTTTTTTGTTGAATATGTTACTTAGTGATCATTCCAGTAAATCAATTTTTTTCTTTTGTTTTAAATTATTTTCTTTTCATTTT
>USBM01000197.1 GCA_900552885.1 uncultured Clostridium sp.
AAGTTCATACTAGCATATCATCATTCAAATGTCAATCCTTAATTTTCTGCATTTTTTCTTCTGTGCCCATTGATATCCCTGTTCATAAAGCATCCAGACACCAAATAAAATAATGCTTACAATAGAAAGCGTTAACCCCATATAATATCCCGGAGCCACATATTGAATTGTGATGGCGTGTTTTCCACTCGAAAGCGGTACTCCCACAAATGTCTGATTTACTTTCTTTGCATAGACCGCTTTCCCATCCACCTCAATATGATAACCGTCCCGGTATGGGTAGGAAGTCACAAAATATCCCCGTTTATCCATTGCAATCGTACCGGCAAATATGGTACTGCCATCCTCTTTCTGTTCCACGTTAGATGGTATAACAACGCTGCTATTGGCAATAGCACTTTTATCCACTAAATATGCTGACATGTTCTTAATCTGATAATATCCTTTGCCTGCTTTCACCTTCAACCGCTTCGTTCCATCTTTGATCGGCAACACATACACAAAGTGATCATTGCCATTGGGATATGGTGCATTATCCGCAGATAATTTGTTCGCAACCCCGTTAATCTCAATCAAAACAGATCTCCCATTCTTCCGCTTAACATCAAATGCTAACACAAGAAAATGACTTCGGACGGAATTAGTAAATTCCAGAGAAGCCTTACCCTTTTTTCCAATCTGTTTGAACTCCTTTAACGATCTTTCTGTAAACAAAGGACTGACATTTCTCTGTTTTACCGCCTGTTTTGCCCTGCGGTGTGCATCCGATTCTCTCTGATTAGAAGATCTGCCGATACCCTTCACCACTGCATTCTGACATAATGCCACCATATTCTCCGGAAATTGTAACTGCTCATACGTACTCTCTGTCATTATATTCGTAGTTCCGTAACAGACCGGAAGTACATCCGGATTCTCAGCAATCACATAATTACCATTCGTCACGATCGTCTCATATCCGTCCGGCACTTCATTTTTCCCCGTGATCACATATCTCGTACCCATAAAATAGGAAAAACATGGATTACTACCCGGTGTTAAAGCAACCCGGTTATTGACACCAATCGGATTATGCATGACATTATAATAAAAATCCGCATAATCTGCATTTGTAATGGACGAATACATGGATGTCCTGCCACATACATCACTCACTAACAGATTACTGTTAACAAAGTTGTTGCTCAATACATCTATGCGATATCGTGAATCCTTTACCGCATCATCAATCTGTTCCGCAGTAAAATGCCGTTGCCTTGCATCTGCATTATCCAGATATGTTACATATGTGGTTATCTTCCATCTCTTGCATAGCTCATTCAGATACGATCCGCTCATACTAAGACATATGGATGCCGCAACAGGTGGCAAAGCCACAAGCCAAAATACATTCTTCCGAATCCATTCCGGAAGTCTCCTGCACTGACTGACCAGCCATATTGCCAATATCACTACATCCGCATATGCTAAGATCTGTCGTTTCTCATTCATATACGCAAATATAACACAGACAAACAGCGGACAGATCCGGTTCGTCCGATCCTGCCGATAAATGCTTTGCAGCATATCTGCAATCAGATATACGATCAAAGCAACAAACGGAATCAATATCTTGCTTCTTGCATATAGAAACCCATTCAACACATAGGAAAGAACCGGACAGAGCATTGCAAACAAAATGATTCCCGACAAAAATCTTCTTCCCTTCTTAAGCAATCCCCACACCAGACTATACAATGCAAGCATCGTCATTCCACAACCGTACGGAGAATACAAAAGTCCCTCCAACTGTGGATCCCAAAGCATCAATGCCTCTGCCGCCGCACTTCCTCCATCCTTCTTTGTTGACAGAATGTCTAAGCCCATTGGCAGTAACAGTATCATTGCCATGCCGATAGATACTGCAATTGCCGCTGCCACTTTTCCGATCGTACCTGCAATATATAACGCTGCCTCTTTCCGTTGTTTCTTTGAAAGCATACAAGTCAGTTCTTTCTGCTTTCCAAGTTTAAAGAAGAAATAACAGGCCAGCACAAACAGACAGGATATCGCATAATAAAAGCTGTGCATATAAATTCCAAACAATCCCATGATAAACATTCCATATCGTTTTCTCTCCAGCATGCGATCCACCCCGATCAATGCGAGAAAAAGAAATGGCATATAGTTCACAAACATGATCTGATGATGTGCGTGAAAGAAACAGGTTGCTGCCCCAAGCAGCACTGCACCCGCAATTGCAAATCGCTTTTGCATATGCTGCGTTCTTAACCAGATATAACAAAGGTCAACACTTGCCATTACTCCCAATATCGCATAACCTGCAATAAAATACTTCATCTCTACCTTTGGGAAAAGGCACGATACCAGAATGTCCGGACGTAGTAAACCATAATAAGCAAAATCATAAATACTGCTGCCACCACCTAATTGGATAAACTGCGGAACCAGACTCCGGCTCTTGATCATCGTCTGTCTTAAGCTGTCTGCAATCGCAATATGCTGACTGTACCAATCTCCATTGGTTCCGAAGAAATGTCCCTGTTGTAACGGCAATAACAATATAAAAAGCGTAATCAGATGCAGCAACATAAATAATATTATTTGCTTAATCCGTCTTCTTCGCATGTCTCTGTCTCCTCTTGTACCATAATAGGAAATGTTACGATTGCTTTGAACTGATCGCAGTCAATATCAATATCAAACGTACCGCCTAATGCAACAGCATAGGTGCTGACGATTGCCAGTCCCAACCCATTTCCTTCTGTTGTTCTGGACCGATCCGCTCTTGCAAACCGTTCTATAATATCTTCCTTCTGAAAGTCCATCGGATATCCTGCCGTGTTTGTCACTTCTAAGCATAGCTGATCTCCCATAATTCCGGAACGATAGAATGTCTTTACAAACACACGGGTTCCTTTTGCAGAATATTTCAGTGCATTCTCGAGCAGATTCTGGCAGATCCGGTATAGATACATGTTGTCCGATACCAGCTTCGTATCCTGCTCTGTCAGACTTGTTACAATCTCCAATCCGCTATCCGTAATCTTATCCTCCATATCGCCGTAGATCTGCTCTACCAAACGATTCAATTCCAATGTCTCTATATGAAATTCTATATTCCCACTGCTTGCCTTCGCCAGTGAGAACAAGCTCTCGATCATCTCTTTCAGCTTGCCAGCCTTATCCGTGATCACATCCAGATAATCACGTACAGTATCATTTAATTCTTCCTTGCGCATCAACTCCATATAGCCAACCATAGACGTAAGTGGTGTCTTCAGATCATGGGATACATTGGTAATCAGATCAATCCGCAACTGGTCACTTCGTGACACTTTTTCCATACTTTGCCGTTCTATCTCCATTGCCTTCTTAAGCCCTTCGCGTTCAATCTCTAACGCCTGATCGATCCGCTCTTTGCTTACATTTGCCATATACTGCATACAGTCATCCATCTTGCGCTGCATTTCATGGGATATTGCCCATCTGCATGCAATGTACTGGTTCAACACCGTAATGATCATCGCATATCCGGATGCATAATTGGATACCGAATAATAACCACCATAACGTCTCTCGTATGTTAACAGAAACAGGTAAGCACATGCAATTATCCATTCCACAAGGGATATGATCTGCAATCTTTGGATATGCTGCTTCTTCCTTTGTTTCCATTGCTCATAGCATGTCTCATCTTCCGGTAGAAAATCCTTTAATTTGTATCTTAGGACGCAACTCCATAACAAAGCTGCTCCCAAAAGCCAGGTAACATTTCCACCAACCGTCAGCAACCATGCATCTTTTGTTACATAATAGGAATGATATACCAGCAGTGCATAGAAAAAAAAGCCTCCTATCACCATTAGCACAACCGCTATGAATAATTTGTAATTATGTTTCAAAAATTCTTTCATCCTATTCTTATTGTTTTTCCATTTTGTAGCCAATGCCCCACACCACCTTTACATATCTTGGATTCTTTGTATCAATCTCAATCTTTTCCCGAATGTGCCGGATATGTACCATAACCGTGTTCTCCACACTGTAATTCGCATCTTCTTTCCACACCAGTTCATAGATCTGCTCCGCAGAAAAAACCTGTCCTATATGTTCCATCAACAATTCCAAAATGCTGTACTCTTTTGCCGTCAGCCGCACCTGCGTTCCTTCTGCAATCGCAATTCTCTGCTTACGGTCTAATACCAGACCACCATTGACGATCAGATCCTCATCTTCTTTCGGTACACCGCCGCTCCACATCTTGTAACGTCGAAGCTGTGCCTTTACTCTGGCGATCAGTTCTCCCGGATTATACGGTTTGCTGATATAATCATCGGCTCCCATAATAAGTCCGGATACTTTATCACTCTCCTCTGTCTTCGCAGATAAAATGATAACCGCCCGTCAGGCTCTCCGCCTTGGCGTCCTTTTCCCGGATATACCCGGA
>USBM01000198.1 GCA_900552885.1 uncultured Clostridium sp.
ATGCGAATGTGCCTGCTGCAACATGACACCACCCAAAAGCCGGGTTCACAACCTAACATTTCGCGCGTCCGCCTTCACTTACGCTGTGTAAGGGTGTTTAGGTATTCTTCAAGCGTCACACGTTCTTCGGTCATCTCTTTAGCATCCGCCTTCCCAACATACCTAAAATGCCATGATTCATACGAATATCCTGTGATATCTTCTTTACCCCTCGGATATCTCATGACAAATCCATATTTCCAGCAGTTTCTTCGCAGCCATATATTAGCCGTAGTTGTCTCCTGCGTATCATCCAACATCTGGTTATTTGCGTCAACCAAATCTACTGTATAGCCTGTCTCATGTTCACTGTAACCATATGGTGCTACCGTAAGCAGTGCATCTGCTTCCGCCTCTTCCTCATTCATTCCATTCCACATATTCTTTCGTATTTCCTGTTTTAAGAGTTGTTCCTGCTGTTGTTCTGTACGGTATGCACTTGCGACAACCACGGAACATCCTGCTTCTTTCGCAGCAGATAACATGTCCATCAGGTCATCATATATCACTTCCGCAACCTGATGTCCATCATTCAAAGTTGCAAGCGATACTTCATAATCTGCCGGCAGTGCATGATCTTTGTTCACTAATAACAGTAACGGATTCTTCCTCCGTTCCTCTAACACTTTTGCCATCGCATCTTCTGTTGTGTTCCGTTCCGAAGTTATTACCTCTGTTGCAGTCTGCTCCGTCACCTGTGTAATACTCCCCTGCTTTCCTGTCTCATTCTTTGTACTTGCGGTTTCAAATTGTTGTCCATTATAATTCTCTATACCATAATAAATTCCATTGCCTGCAATACATACAACGATCATGGTCATACCAATACCAAGCTTCTTCCACTTTTTCATGTCGTTATCACCTCATATGCATAGTATACACCATTCCTGCACGATATGGTATATGGTTATGGTTCTATTTGTATGTTTGTCTCATCGACACCCATACCGTCTGCCGATTCGTAAGAGATATTCACATATTCCAGATTCGGTGTGAATCCAAAACAATTATTCTGTATATCGACATATAAATAGGTGGCAAAATATGGTTCTCCTATGGAAGAAGCAATAACTCCAGTCGCCTGTTTCAAATCCGGCCACATTTCAACCGCTTTCTCATGCTCATAAGCATCAATCGTCCAAGTGCCTTTTTCATGTTCTTCCCCCAGATAACGCATATATTCCTGCATCCATGTATTCATATATTGTCCCATATCATCCATCCCACCATCATAAGAAAGAAATTCCGCAAGCGTAGTTGTCATTTCATCTTTACCCACTTCATCCTGAAAAGAATATTGATAAATTGCATACGTAGAGGCGTCCAATGAAACAGTAATTATTCCATAACCCGGAACCTGAATCTCCATATCCCACACATATAATACTTTGCCTAAATATTGACTACTTGTATACGCATTCAGCATCACAGCCGGATATTCCCATTGTCCATCTAACAGACTATCTATCTTCGGGATCAACTTCCGTTTTTCTAACTCTGTAATCTGTTGCTTCAATTGTGGCACCAGATTCTTATCTATGTCATCTAAATTGTCAAGATCCGTCCTTTTTATGACATACGTCTGATTTCCCTCTGCCATTCCCTGTGTCATAATCTGTATTTTATCCATCACTGACAGTCCCTGATTCATCGTATCTGTCTGTTCCTGTGCATAAGTAGACACTTTATTCAACATGCCCGCATCCACTCTCTTTGATGCATATTGTGGTAAAAATATCATCAGCCCGACTGCACATATTGTAACACATACCATTCCTACCCATGTACCAATCCGCATTTACCTTACCTCCTTTGGAAACAGAACCGTCATACTGGTTCCTGCTCCGACTTCACTATGCATCTTCCATTTTGCCCCATGTAACAGAACAATCTGGTTACACAAGGTCATACCAAGCCCGGCACCGCCCTCTTTCCGGGAACGGGATTTGTCTACCATATAGAATGCCTCTGTAATTCTTTCTAACTCTTCCTCAGTCATACCTCGGCCTTCATCGGTAACTGTGACCGCATATCCTTCTGCTGTCTGCTCCCCCTTTAACCAGATAGTCATTCCTGATTCTGACGCTTTCTTCCCATTATCGATCAGATTAGCAAACAGGGATACTAACAAATCCTTCTCTCCGTATATAACGCCCTTCTCTACCTCTTTCTTAAGCGTCATACCCTTTTCTAACACCCCCACCTCGGTCAGATCAAATACCGTCTCGATCAGGAACCTGGCATCCATACCGGTCTTCTCAAAATCCTGCTTTTTCATCACGATCAAGTCCATCAATTTGAGTGACAAAGACTCTAACCGCTTGCCCTGGGAATAGATATAATCCGATGCTTTCATCCGTTCTGCCTCGGTCAGCTTCATAGAACGGAGCATATCCGCATATCCAATGATCGAGGTAAGTGGTGTCTTTAATTCATGTGCAAATGCCGAAGTAAATTCCTCCTGTCGTTTTGCCTGATCCTCCAAAGATAACATCCGGTTCTGCAGCTCATCTGCCATCTGATTAAAGTCATCTGCTAACATTCCCACTTCATCCCGGCTCTTTACCGTTGCACGGCTTTCCAACCTGCCATCTGCAAACTGCCTCGTAACTCTTGATAAATGCCGGACAGACCGGGTAAGAAAATAGGATAACACCCCGGCTACTAAAACAACCGCAACCAAAACTGCGATCATAACATACCGGTATATATGAAGCATACGCAAACGTTCCTCATAAATATGGGTAACATTCATTACCGTTTCCAAACGCATCCCGGTATTCATAAGACGCGTATCAATCATGCTCATAACACACAGATAATATTGATTCTTTTCCTGATATACCTGATACCCGCTCTGATCCACCGTTACCTGATCAAATAATGCTTCATTGATCTTATGGTACTTTGCATCATATAGAGCAACGCCCTTCTCCTGCTCATTACTGGTATACACAATTCCTTTATCTGCATTGATCAATGTAATCTGCGTATCCTGAAACTGCATTCCCTGCCGCATTGAATTGATCAAAGTGGCAAGCTCTTCACTCTTATAAGTATCCTGTTCTACATCTCCCGGCATCGTGTTAAGTGATGTCTCTAATGTGAACTTCAACATCTGATTCTCATTTTTCCCAATCTCTACCTCACGCTCCCATGCTGATTGAAAAGACACCTGAATGAGCAAGGCTCCAAACACCCCAAATGAGATAGATACCAGAAGCAAAATGCTAAGAAACACTTTTGCGTATAACCGCATGCTATACCTCCAACCGATATCCTACTTTATAGACCGACTTGATCTTATCCTCCCAGCCTAACTTCTTCCGAAGCCTCTGCACATGAAGATCTACCGTACGGCTATCCCCTAAATAATTACTCTCCCATACATTTTCATATATCGTCTCACGATATAATGCAATATTCCTGTTTCTGGCAAATAAAAGCAGAAGTTCAAACTCTTTCATAGTCAGCATAACCTGCATGCCATTCTGCATAACAACCCGTGACGGAATATCAATCGTAACATCTTCTACCTGTAATACATCCTCTGTCTTATGATACCGCCGCAATACTGTCTCTACTCTGGCAAGCAGCTCCACAATCTCAAACGGCTTCGTAATATAATCATCCGCTCCTGCCCGCAAGCCATGTACTCTCTGGTCTAACGTACCCATAGCCGTAAGAAAAATTACAGGAATATCTAATGACTTAACATAAGGCAATAACTCATATCCATTCATCCCCGGCAGCATAATATCCAGCAAAATGAGATCAAACCGCTCCTGGCTGATCCGGTCTGCCGCCTCATTTCCATCAAATGCACACACACAGCGATATCCTGCTTTTACCAGATTCATCCGGATCAGATCTGAAATTGGTTCTTCATCTTCCACAATTAATATCTTAATCATACTTCATTCACTCTCTGTTCTTTTCTTTCTGTCTTCATACATAGATCATTTATACCCCGGCAATGTATCATAGTTGTATCGAAACCTTTTATTTTCATATAAAAGTGAAAAAGCCGTCAGAGATAACTCTGACGGCATAAAATACTTTGTATACATCTATATTACAGACTTGCCTCTAATGTCTTACGAATCTCCTTAATGAAATTCTCAGAATTCAAAACAGTTGGATTCTCAATTGTTGTGATCAACGCAAGATCCTTTGTCATCTTACCGGCTTCAATTGTTCCAAGTGTAGCTGCCTCTAACTTATCTGCAAAGGTCATAAGCTCCGGAATGTTATCTAACTCACCACGCTTACGGAGGGCACCTGTCCATGCAAAGATGGTTGCTACAGAGTTCGTAGAAGTCTCTTCTCCCTTCAAATGCTTATAATAATGTCTCTGAACCGTACCATGTGCAGCTTCATAGTCATATACGCCG
>USBM01000199.1 GCA_900552885.1 uncultured Clostridium sp.
TATAAGTGGATGCTGGATCAGGAATCGGGCATCCGGGAGTGGCGATGTCCCAAGAGATGGATCATCGAGTTCGTACATCTGACCGTTGCTTTCATTGGCGCAGTGATTGCATTTGTAACTTTGATCGCAGCAGGCAAGGATGCGGTTGTACTATTGAAGAAGGTCGATTACAAGACATTGTTGTTCTTCGTTGGTCTGTTCATGGTCGTTGGTGGATTGGAGCAGACAGGAATTCTGGAGTTGATTGCAGGATTTATCGGTGATGTCAGTGGTGGTAATATCTATGTTATGATTGCAATTATCATCTGGATATCTGCAGTCGCAAGTGCGTTTGTTGATAATATTCCGTTTGCAGCAACCATGATTCCGGTTGTTAAGAGCTTGGCAGCTACAACAGGTGCAGATCTTTCTGTTCTTGCATGGGCGCTTTCTATGGGAACCGATATCGGTGGTAGTGCAACCCCGATCGGAGCATCTGCTAATGTAGTAGGAACTTCCGTAGCAGCGAAGAATGGTTATCCGATCGGATGGGGCAAGTATTGTAAGACAGCGGCTCCTGCAACCATTATCGTGGTAGCAATCTCTATGTTGATCATTTTCGTGCGTTACTGCTAGGCGTGTAATATGTAGAATTATAGACGTGATCTAAGATATTGAGGATATAAGAATAAGAGGACAGAAGTGAGATATATTATATTCATTTCTGCCCTCTTTTTTTGCAAGAAAATAAGACAAAAAGTCCTTTTTGAATACCCGAAAATATGCTATAATATTTGATACAGATCAAGTGATTGAAAGGAGGACTTTATAATGGGAGAGCAAATGATTATTTCAATCAGTCGTGAGTATGGTAGTTGTGGACATGAGGTGGCAGAGCTGGTGGCGAAGAAGTTAGGAATTGCATTGTATGACCGGAATTTATTAGATGCAGTTGCGGAAGAGAAGGATATGTCCGCAGACAAGCTTCGCAAGTTTGATGAGAAGCCACGGAATCTTTTTATGACAAGAAGCGTGAATGGACATTCCAATGCAATGGAAGATGTGGTTGCCGAGATGCAGTTTGAGTATCTGCAGAAGAAGGCCGCAGAAGGAGAGTCTTTTGTTGCTGTTGGAAGATGTGCGGAGACTGCTTTGAAGGAGTATGAGAATCTGGTGAAGGTATTCGTTATGGGAGACAGGAAGACCAAGATTGATCATATCATGAAGAAGTTTAATTTGTCTGAGGCAGAAGCGGAGACGAAGATGAACCGACATGATACGAAGAGAAAGGCATATCATAATCGCTATTCGGAGAGCAAATGGGGTGATTCAAGAGGATATGATCTTTGTGTCAGCACCAGCAAGTTAGGTGTATGCAATACCGCAAAGATAATCATAGATTATGTCAAGGGATGTCAGGCATAATCAATATGAAATCTGTTCATGCACATTACAGATACATGAAATATGTATTTGAACAATATGACTAAAAAGTTTGTGCAGTCTGTATAGACGTATGGTGAATGCATTGTTTTTGAGAAACGGAGAGAAAAATCGGCTCTTGCATTTTCCTGCAAAGTGATGTACAATAACACAAGATGTTGTGCCAGTCGCAAACGACTGGCACATTATCTTTGAAGGAAGATACAAAAGAGAGAAATTTTATGACATTATTTTAACAGGAATTTGGAGGACAGAAGATTGCCGATGGCAGTCTTTTCGTATGTTGAACAGATGTAGGGACGGGATTGTGAATAAGATTTCTCAGATGGAAGGGAAGGAACGGATAGCATGAGGATCATTAAGAGGAGTGGGACGGAGACCGCATTTGATATCACCAAGATTGTCGCAGCGGTAGAGAAAGCGAACAAGGAAGTTGTGGAGAAGAATCGGCTGACACAGGAGCAGATCAAGGAGATTGCGAAGAAGGTAACACTTACCTGTAGTAGTATGAACCGGACGTTTAGCGTGGAAGAGATTCAGGATCTTGTTGAGAATGAGATTATGGAGACACAGGCCTTTGAGGTGGCAAGAAAGTATATCACATATCGTTATAAGCGGGCACTGGTTCGAAAAGCAAACTCTACCGATCAACAGATCCTCAGTTTGATTGAGTGTAATAACGAGGAAGTAAAACAGGAGAACTCGAATAAGAATCCGGTTGTGAATAGTGTGCAGAGAGATTATATGGCGGGCGAAGTCAGCAAGGACATTACCAAACGTTTTCTATTGCCGCCAGAGATTGTGAAAGCACACGAAGAGGGAATTATCCATTTTCATGATTCTGACTATTTTGCGCAGCACATGCATAACTGCTGTCTGGTCAATTTAGAGGATATGTTACAGAATGGTACTGTAATTAGTGAGACAATGATCGATCGCCCGAAGAGCTTTTCTACTGCCTGCAATATTGCAACACAGAGCATAGCACAGATTGCAAGTTCCCAGTATGGTGGACAGAGTATTACGCTGTCACATTTGGCACCATTTGTAGATGTGAGCCGTAAGAAGTATTTGAAGATTGTGCGGGAGGAATATGAAGAGGCCGGCGTTACAGTTGATGAAGAACAGATTGCTAAGATTGCAGAGTTACGTGTCCGGGAGGAGATTAAGCGTGGTGTACAGATGATTCAGTATCAGGTTATCACACTTATGACAACGAATGGTCAGGCGCCATTTGTAACCGTATTTATGTATTTGGATGAGGTGCCGGAAGGCAGAACAAGAGATGATCTTGCACTTGTCATCGAAGAGATGTTAAAGCAGAGAATCCTTGGTGTGAAGAATGAGAAAGGTGTATATATCACTCCGGCGTTTCCGAAGCTCATTTACGTGTTAGAGGAAGATAATGTGCGAGAAGGCAGTAAGTATTGGAAGCTGACCAAGTTAGCAGCGACATGTACGGCAAAGAGAATGGTTCCGGATTATATTTCTGAGAAGGTAATGAAGCGACTGAAACAGGGGTATTGTTATCCGTGTATGGGTTGCCGTTCCTTCCTTACAGTATACAAGGATGAGAATGATAAGCCGAAGTTCTACGGCAGATTTAATCAGGGAGTTGTTACTCTGAATCTTGTGGATGTTGCATGTTCTTCACAGGGTGATATAGAGAGTTTTTGGAAGATATTAGATGAGAGACTTGACTTATGCTATGAGGCACTTATGTGCCGTCACAACCGTTTGAAGGGAACACCGTCTGACGTGGCTCCGATCCTTTGGCAGTATGGAGCGTTAGCTCGTCTGAAGAAAGGAGAGACGATTGACAAGTTATTATATAATGGATATTCTACCATCTCGCTTGGCTATGCAGGTCTTTGCGAATGCACCAGATATATGACAGGATTATCTCATACGAATCCGGAGGCAACACCATTTGCTATTGAGGTAATGCAGCGTTTGAATGCAGCCTGTGCAAAGTGGAAAGAAGAGACCAATATAGATTTCAGTATTTACGGAACTCCATTAGAGTCTACTACGTATAAGTTTGCCAAATGCTTACAAAAGCGGTTTGGTAAGATCGAAGGAGTAACGGATAAGAATTATATTACGAACAGCTATCATGTGCATGTAACTGAGCCGATTGATGCTTTCCATAAGTTAAGCTTTGAGGCAAAATTCCAGGAGCTGTCGCCGGGCGGTGCGGTCAGTTATGTGGAGGTGCCGAATATGCAGAATAATATTCCGGCGGTACTTTCGGTTATGCAGCACATTTATGATAATATCATGTATGCAGAGTTGAATACTAAAAGTGATTACTGCCAGAAATGCGGATTTGACGGAGAGATACAGATTGCCTCAGATAAGGAGGGTAAATTGATCTGGAAGTGTCCGAATTGCGGCAATACGGATGAAGATACCATGAATGTGGCGCGCCGGACTTGTGGTTATATCGGAACGCAGTTTTGGAATCAGGGAAGAACACAGGAGATTAAGGAAAGAGTGTTACATCTGTAGGGAAAGTTGGATGACGGTGGAGTGGGATGAGATGCTCTGCCGGATAATTCCTGCGGAGGCAGGAAGCGTAATATGTATAGATTGTATTAGAAACATAAAGCCAAGAAAAAGGAGTTGTCATGAATATGACAACTCCTTTGTAAGTTCTTCTTAATAATGGATTATGCTACAACAGTAACGTTAACTGCCTGAGCACCCTTAGCACCCTGCTCGATATCGAATGTAACAGACTGACCTTCTTCTAATGTCTTGAATCCGTCTGCAACAATACCAGAAAAATGTACGAATACATCCTCGCCAGTTTCGCTGTTGGTTATGAAACCAAATCCTTTCGTTGAGTTGAACCACTTTACTGTACCTTTGTTCATGAAAAAGTACCTCCTTAAAATATATAGTGTATCAATAGAGGTAATGTGAATACCAAAACATAGCGAGAGTGTTGGTATCGAATAACACTTTATAAATACATGGTA
>USBM01000200.1 GCA_900552885.1 uncultured Clostridium sp.
TAACCACAGATAATTTCTTACATTTATAGAATGCCCCGTTACCAATCACCTGTACATTCTTTCCAATGGATACGGACTTAATCTTCTTATTACCCGAAAATGCATATTCTCCAATCTCATATACCGGATATTCTTTGCCACATATTGTAATAGAATCTGCAATCTTAACTTTATTCTTCGTTTTTATCGCACTTTTAACACTTAATACCGGTTGTCCTTTTACGTATTTGACCCCATAAGTAACCTTTCCCTTATCAATCGTATAATCCGGTGAAATGGTTGCTGCTGCAATGACATCTGCCGGAATAGCAAGACTTTGCGGATAATACATATTGATCTGCATCACTATATTGCCCGTAGAACCTGCTATTGCCTTACCATTCATGCTGATATCCATCGAGATCAATCTATAATCTGTTGTGCTGACATAATATTCCCCATTTGATGTAGTTCCATTCTGCGCAACAGACGCATGAATCTGATAACATTCCGTTGTCTGTCCTTTCACTGTCTTATTAACTTTGCCTATATACGAATAGGCAAGGGACGGATCCGTCTTTACTGTCTGCATTGTTTCATTCTTCTGACTCTCCAATTGAGAAAAATCTGCGGTATCCGGTGTAAAATAATATCTTCCGACTGTAGAATCATATACATATGCCATCTTTGTATTACCGTCTCCCCAGATCGTCATGGAATCCCCACCTACAGTCACATTACCATATACTACTTTGGTATTCATATCCAAGGCAATGTCCATCATCATCTGACCATTCATCCACATTTCCATACCGTAAACAGTCATGCTGTTCATCTGTTGTTCCGCTTTCGTCATAATTGCATTGACATCTACCTGCTCTGTCTGTTGTGTTGCAACTGTCGTATCCGGCTGTGTTGTTGTCGTATCCGGTAACTGTGTTGCCTGTACCTTTCCACCAAGCAACATAACCGCAACTGCTCCAAATAATAATGCCTTCTTCATATTCGGTCTCCTTCCGTTATAACCAATTCCTTCGTGTTCCTACTGCTCTACGCTTATATAAAGAAAAAGCCATCCTCTAAAGAGCGCGAATATCTGATTCGTTTTCCTTAAAGGATAGCTTCTACTGTAATGCGCTATGCTTCTTCCTCATCTTCTAATAACGCCTTATCATATTCCGCCAAGATTAACGACTGAATGCGTTCGCGCGTTGTCTGATTGATCGGATGCGCAATATCTCTGTAATCCCCATCAGCGGCTTTTCTACTAGGCATTGCGATGAATAACCCCTTTTCACCTTCAATAACCTTAATATCATGAACAGCAAATTCATTATCCAACGTAATGGATACGATTGCTTTCATCTTGCCCTCTTTTGTAACCTTTTTCAGCCTAACATCTGTAATCTCCATAAAGTATTACACCCCTTTGTATTTGTATTGTATTCTCCAGAAAAGGACCTATAATGCATAGCGGAAATTCTTTTCCACTACGATCTTAATCTGTCCCGGCTCTGCTGTATGAATTGTGTTGGCGCGTAAAGTATCCCGACTCTCTACGATACAATTCTCAATGACCGAATTATCCCCAATATGTACATCATTCAATATAATAGAATTCCGAATTACACAGTTATTACCCACATACACCTTCTTAAATAACACAGAATTCTCAACCGTACCATTAATAATACAGCCACTTGCGATCAAACTGTTATTCACCACAGCATCTTTATTGTACTTCGCCGGTGGAAGATCATCCACTTTCGAATATACATCCGGATACTGACGGAAGAAATAATCTCTGATATCTTTCTTCAGAAAATCCATATTTGTCTTATAATAAGACTCGATCGTTCCAATATTTCTCCAGTAGGAATCCATCTTATATGCATAAATCTTCTTCACGTTCTTATAACGGATCAAAATATCCTTAACAAAATCGGTTCTTCCTTCTTTGGCACAAGCCTCCAACAGCTCGATCAGTTGTCTTCTGCGGATCACATATACGCCAATAGATGCAGTCTGCGTCTGTGCAACTAAAGGCTTCTCTTCAAAATCAACCACCTGCATATCATCATTGTACTTCACAACACCGAACCGGCTTACATCATCTTCTTCCGGATTGATATCCTTACACACAACGGTAATATCTGCGCCCTTGCGGATATGCTCTTCCAATACTTTGTTGTAATCTAACTTATAGACACCATCGCCACTTGCAATGACTACATACGGCTCATGGCTGTCTTTCAGGAAGCTGATATTCTGATAAAGTGCATCCGCTGTTCCCTGATACCAATAACTGTTAGTAGATGTAATGGTAGGGGTAAACACATATAAACCACCCTGTTTTCTACCAAAATCCCACCATTTTGAAGAGTTCAAATGCTCATTCAGTGACCGGGAATTATACTGCGTAAACACAGCAACCTTCTGAATATGGGAATTTGTCATATTACTTAACGAAAAATCAATTGCACGGTAACTACCTGTCACCGGCATTGCAGCAACTGCACGCTTGGCAGATAATTCCCCCATTCTACTACTATTACCACCTGCTAAAATAACACCGATTGCTCTCATGCTAAGTCACCTACCTTTATCAAACTAGAACCACTCTTCAACAATCCATCCGGATATTCTGATGCCTTGGTAGTACCATAAATTGCAGTGTTCTTACCAATCTTGACATTATCCGGAATAACGGAATTCTCGCCAATTGTAACAAGACCGAAAGAGTAGATATGTGGCTTATACTCATTGGTAGCCTCTTCTCCAACACCAAGTTCTGTATTCTTACCAACCTTGACGTTCTCAGCAATGATGGCTTTGTTGACAATAGCACCTTCCTCAATTACAGTGTTGTTCATAATAATGGAATCTTTCACAATAGCTCCCTTACCAATCGTTACACCGGAACCGATAACGCAATGTTGGACCTCACCATATACCTCTGTTCCTTCGCCGACAATACTCTCGGTTACAGTTCCTGATTCATCTATGTACTGAGGCGGCAAGATATCGCTCTTGGTATAGATTCTCCAGAACTCTTCATATAAATTAAATTCCGGAATAATATCAACCAACTCCATATTGGCTTCCCAATAAGAACCAAGCGTTCCAACATCCTTCCAATATCCCTTGAAATCGTAAGCAACGACTTTGGCTCCCTGTTCGTGGCAATGTGGAATAACATGCTTTCCAAAATCGCAGGATGGTACATCCTTAAGTTCCTGTAAAGCAGCTTTCAGGACACTCCACTTAAAAATATAGATACCCATAGAGGCTTTGTTACTTCTAGGTTTCTCCGGCTTCTCCTCGAATTCCTGGATCACTCCGTTACCATCTGTAATAACGACACCAAACCGGCTTGCTTCTTCCATTGGCACCTCATAAGTAGCCAGTGTAATATCTGCCTCCATTGACTTATGGTAATCTAACATTACTTCATAATCCATCTTGTAAATGTGATCACCAGACAGAATCAATACATACTCCGGATTGTAGTAATCAATGTATTCCAGATTCTGGTAGATTGCATTCGCTGTACCGGTATACCATTGGCTGTTCTCGCTCTTCTCATATGGTGGAAGAACTGTTACGCCACCAATACTGCGATCCAAATCCCACGGAATACCTATTCCAATATGCTGATTCAACCGTAGCGGTCTATACTGTGTTAATACACCGACTGTATCAATTCCAGAATTGATACAGTTACTAAGCGGGAAGTCGATAATCTTATACTTTCCACCAAAAGCAACCGCTGGCTTGGCAAGATTAGAAGTTAACACACCTATTTTTAAATGAAGGCTGCTTTTGTAATCCAGATTGAGCGTATTGATCGTCACATCAGATATCTTAAGTCCGTCGATAAATGTTCCTTTTCTGTTTATGACAAGGAGTTTCAGAAGTCCATACTGGTTCCACTTCGCAGGCCACCATTCAGGTGTGAACATTCCGCGCATATCACCATAATCGCCAGGTGAAGTCCATATGCCAAGCAGTGTGTCGTTAAGATAAAAACTGATATCCGAAGGCCAGTTACTGTCAACACCCGGAGCTTCAGAACTTATTTCTGTTGAAACTGAAATCTGTGTGATTTTCTGGTTATGAGGGATAAGATTTGGAATAATGTATTCAACATATCCTTTAGTAAACCACATGATATCAGCATTGAACCTGTCGGGATGGTCAAAATAACGTATGTCGTCCAAAGAACCTATGACAGACTGGGGGGTAGCCATACCGCATGTAGGATATACATCATGGGATGAAAACTGTCCGACCTTTATCTCCGTATTAAATATGTTGGTATTATCAACAGGTGCTTCAATATCTACTATTATACGATCCTGAATGAGAGAACACATCTTCTGGTTGCCGTGACCGGACGAGTCATTGGCAGTTGTGATGAGTC
>USBM01000201.1 GCA_900552885.1 uncultured Clostridium sp.
TTTGTCGATAAAAGAAACAGAAACATTGTTTAGAAGTTTTGAAAACATGGCTTTATGGAAACCACTTATTCAACGAGGTCGGGTAAAAATGGCAAGTCGTGATATGGCGCTGAGAGATGCATTTCAAAGTTATTTGCTGGATAATGCTATAGTTTTCTTTATGTGAATACTGTATACTAAGTCCATGTGGAAATAGTGATAAGAATTATTATGATACAAGGAGGCTGTAAATTATGAAACGATTTTTAATTATAGGGGCGATATTTGTAGGATTATTACTTGTCTGTGGGGCAGGAATTTTATACAGACAACAATATAATTGGAATGGAACAAGTAGATATCTGGTGATTGAGATAGATGACAGTGGGGTGACAGAAGTATGGAAGAATCAACAGGAAGTAGTTGCTACATACAATCTGAAGATGCCATATGTGGAATGTTGGACGGGAAAAACAATTGCATTAAAGGATGCATTGCAGCAGAAGAAAATATCCATTGATCAAATATATGATAAGGCACAAAGTATCGAGGAGGTGCAATGGAACGGGGAACAGGCAAATGCGTATAGCTATGAAAATTATCAGGTGGTAGTATGTCAGAATGTATATTGTATAACCCCGAAAGGTGTGGTTATGCCGGATTACATTGATTCTGTTGAGAAAGAGATTAGATGAAACTATAATACCCTCACTACGGAAAGTTATTCTGTAGTGAGGGTATTGTGTTATTCGTATATAAGTTATTACAATCTATCCAAGGGATGCAAACAATGCTGCAATCTCATCTGGTGACAATTGCTTATTCGGATCATCGGAAACAGGAGTTACGGTTGGAGCGGTGGCTGCCTGTGCGGCAAGGGCTTCGTCCATCTTCTGTTCTTCGATTCTTGCTTCTTCATCACTTTTTGGTGTTGGCTCCGAAGCGGCAAATAGAGCAGCAATCTCGTCCGGAGAAAGCTGACGGTTTGGATCATCCGTTACCGGAGTGGCTGGTGCTTCTTCGGCGGCAACCGGTTCTTCTTTCTTTGGCACCGGGTCTGCTGCGGCAAATAATGCGGCAATCTCGTCGGCACTTAACTGACGGTTTGGATCATCCGATGCGATTACATCACCAATCGTAGCTACTTTGGCTGGTTCTTCTGGTTCCTCAACCGGGTCTGTTGATTTGCCAACAACGGTAAAGGTAGGGGTAAATGGTTCCTCTTTCTCATCTTCTATTACAGGATCTTCCTTCCTCGGTGTTGGATCGGCTGCAGCAAATAGAGCTGCGATCTCATCCGCACTTAGCATGTCGTTGGATGATTTGCCTTCAACGCCTAACATATTATCTGATGTCGAGATATCGTTTGCAGAGTTCTCTGCAACAGCAGATTCTATTGGCTCTGGAACTGTATCGTCTGTTATGGTATTTGCTGATGCTTCTGAGGTATTCTCTGTAGCTGGAATATCAGTAGCAGAGATATCCGGTGTTGCGGTCTTATCTATGGTATCTACAGACGGGATTGGATCCGTTGCAGTCTCTGTCATATCTGTAGATGCGGTTTCCTGTACTGGTGCCGCTTCCTCTGTAATGATTGGTTCTGGAATTGCGGCTGCCTCGGTTATCACATTTGTCTCTTCCGGTACGGGTTCCTGATCATAAGCGGTCGCTGTATTATTAACCGTCTCCGGATTAACAATATCTGCTGTGGTATCAGATGGAGCAGAGTAATTCATTGCACCGACGGATGCCTGCGTCTGCATGGAACCTGCTGGCATCTGAACCTGCTGGATACTGGTTGAGATATTCTGTAATTCATGTGCAACGTTGTTAAGCTGAACACTTAAACCCTGATTCACTTGTTGTGGCTGGGATTTCAGATAAGATACAATATCATTTAATACAGCAACTACGTCATCATTGTTAGGCTGGATCTGATCGAATCCCTGCACCATAGTCTCGGATAAATGATTCCGCATATCCTTGATCGTGGAGATCAGCTTCGTGGTATTGTTGAGGTCATATTTGATCATTAACTTTGTTGCTTTGTTCTGGGTATTGGTAATGGTAGACAGATTCTTATATAAGGCAGCCTGACTTTCAGTATAATTGTTCTCTAAGTTTGTTACCTTTTCAGCGGCTTGTCTGGTATAGAGATATGTAGCTTTACCAAGCTTCGACTGTACACCGTTCATTGTCTCGATCTGATGGGAAATATCATCAATATAATTCTTGATCTGCACATTCATGGACTTGTTACGCATGGTTACGTATGCAATAATATTCTGTGTCAGTATGTAGGCAGTGATCAGGAATAGAACCCCGACTCCCACAACAGCAAATACAATCCGGTGAAACATAATAAATGTATAGACTAGTGCAATCCCTGTTGTCAGGGTAGCCAACACGGAAAATGCGAGTTTGTTCTCTGGTTTGTTCTTCATAGAAAATACCTCCATCTGTAATACCCAATAATTACCCATAATTATACACGAAAATACAAAGAAGGTAAAGAATAACTAGGGAAACTTACCGGATTATGTGATATTTTTTCAGATATTTACCCCAGATTCCGAACCGAAGGAGCTTTGTCCACAGGATTGGAACAAAAAGTCCGGTGATCAGATAAAGAATCCACCATCCACCACTTGTGTCAAAGCGGTTGCCGTATTTCAAAACATCTGTAATTGGTAGATGATATACGATAAGCTGAATCGCAATCGCAATTCGGAAAAACACAAACTGCCATATGACGATATCAATACTGTTACGGCTGAGATAGCAACAGAAGCTTTTGCATTTTCTTATGACAGGATGAAGGCTTGATTCGATCCATTTAGAAAGGCAGATTGTGAGATAAGATCCTGCTAAAGCCCCGATTACAAATAGTGGGGCAGAAGAGTATTCATTGGCGCCCATGGTATGTTCCGTAAAGGTTCCGATCAGCACAAATGCGATGCTGGACAGAAGGATGGAACAGAAATTGTGAAATTCGAGAAAGAAGGTATGCTGTTCCCGAACGAGGTAGCCGATTGCAAAGAACATGCCAAGAATCAGTGTGCGACTCAGTCGGTATGGCAGATCTATCCGGAACGCAAAGACAGCCCGCAGACAGAATACAGCTGTAATAAATGCCCGGCGGTATTGCCATCTGCTTAAGAAGGTGTCCAATACCTTATACAGAACAGATTCGGTAAACAATGCACCGAGGAACCAGATAGCACCAAGATAATCGCCGTCTTTGTCTAGTGTTAGCAGCACTTTTACGGTGAAATGGATGGCGTGGGATAATGAAAAGCCATTCAGACTTCGTAGAAAAAGGAAACACAGATTCCAGAATACAAAAGGAACATACAGGCTTAAGAATTTTCTTTTGATAAAATCGCACAGAGAAATAGCCGGGTTATACAGATATCCGGATATCAGAAAAAAAAGAGGCATGAAAAACAGACTGAAATATGGATGAAACGGACCTCTTGCATGAAACCATACTACGATAATAATGCCAATTCCCTTGGCGATATCTAAATATTCAATTCGATCTTTTGTATTCATTGTACTCATTCTCCCTGCACATAAATGCTGGTGAAACGATACAATAGAAATATGTAAAATATAAGAAATATGAGTAAAATTTTAGAATTATTTATGAATGGTAAAGAAATCCTTACGAAAGGTAATGATTCCTTCTATCTGCGTCTTGCCAAGTTCTTTGAAAAGGGCACTGCGATCCACATTGAGATAATCGGCAAGATGTTGCCGGTCAAAGGGAATTTCAAAGCTGCGTGCATTATTCTGCTTAAGTGCCTGAGCAGAAAGATAGGTCAGAATACGTCCACGGATCGTCTTAGGGGTGGTACAAAAGATTCGCTGTGATAAGATCAGGTTCTTGTGCATGGCACTGATCAGGAGATTGTTCCGCATGGTGGTCTGCCAGATATACGAATTGTATTGTGGCAGGAGCATTTTCTTTACATTCAGAAAGAGAATGGTGCTGTCTGCTGCGGCTACGACATCCACCAACAACGGTTCCTCGCAAAATGCATATGTCTCAGCAAATACCTGTCCGGCGGCAATGTCACTTAGAATACTTTTGTTACCTAGGAGGTCGATGTTTTCAATATGAATACAGCCATTCACAACCACACCAATCTCTTCGGTCATCTGTCCGGTATGGAAAATGACAGCATTTTTTTCATAGGAAGATTCCCGCAACAAAGCGTGCTGTCTCATTTCGTTCCAGTCCTTGTCTGTTATGTTTTGAAAGATAGGGGATTGTATCATGTTCGCTGTGACCTCATTTCTTGTGGATCATATTGTCTGTAATCAGCATGATTGTAGTATAGTATGTCCGAAAATACAAGGAGTATGAAGAAAATGATAAGTATGTC
>USBM01000202.1 GCA_900552885.1 uncultured Clostridium sp.
GGACAAACCGAAGTTCCATGAGGAAAAATTGAAAGACATTGATAGTATATGTGAAAATGGAGTGGCGATTGAAGGAGAATTGATCGAACTTGCAGCCTACATGAAAGAACAATATGGTTCTACAATGATCAATGCATTGAAAACAGTTATGCCGATCAAGGAAAAAGTGCGAGGACTGGTACACAAAGAAGTCTGTTTATTGCCTGACCGGCAGATATGTGAGGAACGATGTGCGCAGTATCAAAAGAAGAATGCGAAGGCGAAACTCCGGTTGCTGCAGGAATTGATGCAGGAACGGGTGATTCCATACGAATTGGTGACGGGAAAATTGAATATTTCATCGCCTACATTGAAAGCAATGGAAAAAGAAGGAACCATTGCAATTGAAGAAGAGGGATACTACCGGACAATCTTTGAAGGAGATGGAAAGAAAGCGGAGAATCGTTGCGAAGGTATGACAGAGGAAAATTCGCAAAGGGAGATGCCAAATGAACAACAGCAGGCGGTCATTGACCGGATTCTTACAGATTATGCATCAGGAAAGCGTGATACTTATCTGCTAAAGGGAGTGACCGGAAGTGGAAAAACACTGGTATATTTCAATGTGATCGAGAAAGTGGTTGCAATGGGAAAACAGGCAATTGTTCTGATTCCTGAGATTGCATTAACCTATCAGACGGTGAAACGTTTCCGGCAGCGATTTGGAAATAAAGTAACGATTATGAATTCGAAATTAAGTAAAGGGGAACGGTTTGATCAGTTTGAGCGGGCAAAGAATGGGGATGTGTCCGTTATGATCGGTCCCCGCTCTGCATTATTTACACCATTTTCCAATCTTGGTGTGATCGTGATCGATGAGGAACATGAGACAAGTTATAAGAGTGAATATCCACCGAAATATCATGCAAGAGAGATTGCAATCGAGAGGGCAAGAATGGCGGGAGCTTTTGTGATACTTGGATCAGCAACACCTTCTGTAGAATCATATTATCATGCAATGCGTGGGGAATATCAGTTACTTACTTTGACAGAGAGAGCAAAGGAAAATGCTTCTATGGCGGAGGTATCGGTTGTCGATCTGCGTGAGGAACTCAAGCAGGGCAATCGTAGTATATTCAGTCGTCATCTGAAAGATTTAATGGCTGATCGTCTGAAGAAGAAAGAGCAGACGATGTTATTCATTAATCGAAGGGGATTTGCCGGGTTTGTATCATGCAGAAGCTGTGGTTATGTATTTGAATGCCCCCATTGTGATGTATCGCTAACGGAACATTATCCGGGAACGGTAAAAGCAAAGCTGGTCTGTCATTATTGTGGATACGAGATAGCAAAACCGAAAGTGTGTCCGAAGTGTTCTTCACCATATATTGCTGGATTCGGTATTGGTACACAGAAAGTAGAAGAACAGGTAAGGGTGCTGTTCCCGGAGGCAAGAGTGCTTCGGATGGACGCAGATACAACGAAGAATAAGAACTCGTATGAACAGATTTTGTCAAAGTTTGCTAATGGGGAAGTGGATATTTTAGTGGGAACGCAGATGATCGTGAAAGGACATGATTTTGCCAATGTGACATTGGTCGGCATGATTGCAGCTGATCTTACGATGTTTGATAATGACTTTCGTTCAGCCGAGAGAACATTTGACTTATTGACGCAGGCGGCGGGACGGGCCGGAAGAGGAGAATTACGTGGGGAAGTAGTGATTCAGACCTATGCTCCTGAGCATTATTGCATTGAGACAGCGGCAAAGCAGGATTATGAATCGTTTTATGAGGAAGAAAAGGCGTATCGGAGTCTGATGTCGTATCCTCCATTCGGACATATGTTAGCGATATTTATGGAGGCAGATTGTTATGAACTGACAGTGCGGATATCAATATTGTTAAAAGAGCTTGTAAAAAAGCTGCCGGAGGAGCAGCAGGTTCAGGTAGTAGGACCATGTGATGCTACGATCACACGAATGAACGACCGGTATCGACGTGTACTGTATCTGAAACATGCGGAGAATGCACGGTTGATCTGGATAAAGAACCAGATGGAACAATATTTAGAGGATAATGCCCTGAATAAGGAATGTTATATTACCTTTGATTTTAATCCATTGACGGCATACTAATCAACGTGACATTATATTAGGGATGTGCTATACTAGAACTAATTGTGTGAGTAAAGGAGAAAGACTATGGCAATTAGACAGATCCGCTTTGACGGAGATGATATTTTACGGAAAAAATGTAAAGAAGTAAAAGAGATGACAGATCGTACACGTACTTTGATTGATGATATGTTTGACACGATGTACGAGGCGAATGGAGTAGGATTGGCTGCTCCACAGGTGGGAATCCTGAAGCGAATCGTAGTCATTGATGTAGATTATGAGAATCCATATGTGTTGATCAATCCGGTTATCGTAGAACGGGATGGAGAACAGACAGGAGATGAAGGATGTCTGAGTCTTCCGGGAAAAGTAGCAACGGTTACCAGACCCAATCATGTAATCTGCAAGTGTCTGAATGAAGATATGGAAGAGGTTGAGATTGAAGGCGAGGGACTTCTTGCCAGAGCAATCTGTCATGAGCTAGATCATTTGGATGGAATTCTATACAAAGATGTGGCAGACAGCCCATTGCGTGATGTAGAATATAACGAGCCGGAAGCAGAATAGATAGGTTGGTGAGTGCATGAAAGTAGTATATATGGGAACACCGGATTTTGCAGTAGATACGTTAGAGGCAATTGTGAAGGCAGGTCATGAGGTGGCATTAGTTGTTACACAGCCGGATAAAGCTAAGGGAAGAGGCAAGAAGGTATGTTATACACCGGTGAAAGAGAAAGCGTTAGAGCATGATCTTCCGGTTGCACAGCCAGAGAAGGTAAGAGAAGAGGATTTTGTTGAAAAGTTACGAGCAATTGCACCGGATGTAATCGTAGTAGTTGCATTTGGACAGATATTGCCGGAATCTATATTGAATATTCCCAAATATGGATGTATTAATGTACATGCATCCCTGCTCCCTGCATATCGTGGAGCTGCTCCGATTCAATGGGCGGTGATTGATGGTCTGACCGAGAGTGGTGTTACAACTATGTATATGGAGAAAGGATTAGATACCGGAGATATTATCCTTCAAAGCAAGCTTTCATTAGCACCGGACGAGACAGGTGGTTCGTTGTTTGATAAGTTGGCAAAAGAAGGTGCAATTTTATTGGTTAAGACACTTACCATGTTAGGGGACGGTACAGCAACAAGGACGAAGCAGGATGACAGTAAGTCAAGCTATGCAAAGATGTTGACCAAGGACATGGGATGTCTTGATTTTACGAAGGATGCTGTTATATTAGAACGGTTGATACGGGGTCTGAATCCATGGCCGAGTGCATTTACAAAGATTCAGGATAAGACATTGAAGATCTATGTGGCAGAGGTAGTATCTGAGGATGTGATAACATTTGCAGCAGAACCGGGTACGGTGGTTGCAGTGGATAAGAAGAGTTTCACCGTTCGCTGTGGTAAGGGAGCACTCCGGATTCTGAATCTGCAATTAGAAGGTAAGAAACGAATGGATACGTCTGCTTTCTTGTTGGGATATAAGATTGAGACCGGGATGCAGTTAGGCTGAATAAAAGGATAGATGGAATGGGATAATCAGATGGCAGAGACAGAGAACACCAGATTACTTGCATTAGAAGTATTGGTAGAAGTAGAAAAACAGAATATTTTTGCAAAAGATGCCTTGCATAAGTTATTGTACCAAAAGCAGTTCTTAAGCAAGCAGGATCGTGCATTTATTACCCGATTGGTAGAAGGGACGACGGAGTATCAGACAAGACTTGATTATGTGATTAACCTATATAGTAAGACGAAGGTCAATAAATGTAAACCGCTTATACGTTGCATATTACGTATGGGTGTCTATCAGATGCTTTATATGGATAGTGTACCAAATGGTGCAGCTTGTAACGAATGTGTGAAACTTGCAAAAAAGAAAGGCTTTCACAATCTGACAGGTTTTGTGAATGGTGTATTACGTAGTGTGGAACGTAATATAGATATAATTCCGTATCCAAAAAGAGAAGACGGATTGGCATTATATCTGTCTGTACAGTATTCGATTCCACAGTGGCTGGTGGAACGGTTTCTGCAATGGTATGAAGAAGAAAAGGTAATACAGATTTTAGAAGCTTCTCTGCAGGCAACCGGAATTACAATTCGGGTGAATGACAATAAGATTAGCAGGCAGGAACTGGCAGCTAAGTTGGAAGAACAGGGGATGGATGTAGGATATGGTTATTATTCAGAAGACGCTCTGCATGTGTCCAAGATTAATTATGTCAACCGCATTCCAGGATT